>JABDAE010000029.1 GCA_013289325.1 Chlamydiota bacterium | reverse complement strand
ACCACGATCTCCATTGACTGTTGTCCGAGAGCAATGAATGCCAAGCTTTGCCAGTTTCCTTACGATTTCACTATCTGAAATCGCAGGATTCATTTCTACGATTTTTTTTATGCTTTCTCTTCTCACTCTTATAACTTCTCCATAAGGAGGTGTCTCCTCATTTGAAAAAGAGAATAAGACCTTAGCCGCTGACATAACCTTAGCCTCTTCAGAAATGGACTCTTTTTCTAGTTTTTCTTCAACAAGAGTCTTCATGCGTCCGTAAGAACTCAAATGGCATAAAGGGGAACTCATGTAAAGGCTCCTTTGTCTATAAATCTATCTCAAAAGGTTCTTAGTAGCATTAAACCTAGAAAAAGCAGTTCGAGACGGCAAATTGCCGTTTCTAGGTTAAAGCCGTCTAATCTACAAATCCTATATCGGACAAGGATATGGAGCATCAAGGCTTTGCCTCCACGGAGCTTGCCCCCTATTCCAAAGATCATTAAGGGCTTCTTTATCCCTTTGCGTATCCATACAGGCCCAAAATCCTTGATGCCGGTACATCTCCAATTGGCCATCTTTTGCAAGCTCGACGAGAGGTTGCTTTTCAAGTACGCACGAAGGATGCTTGGAGAGGTAGCTAGCAAAATCTCTTTTGAAAAAGAAATAGCCCCCATTGACCCAGGTCTCTTTTAAATCGGGTTTTTCTTCAAATGCAATTACAGATGCTCCATCGAGTTTGACCTCTCCAAAGCGAGACAATGGATTGACTCCCAAAAGTGTCCCGATCTTATTTTGAGCTAAATGAAACGCAAATTCATCTCTTAAATTGGCATCTGTAAGACCATCCCCATATGTCACGGCAAAATGAGGGGCATCTCCTAAATACTTTTCCGCAGCAATTGCAAGGCGAGCGCCAGTCATTGTGAGATCGCCCGTAAAGGCTAGGGTCACCTGCCAATCTTCGCTATGATCCACGGAGTGGACTTTTAAATCGTCATTTGAAAGATCCAAGGTAAAGTCACTATGCATCGCCCGGTAGTTCAAAAAATAATCCTTGATCACCTCAGACTTAAACCCTACACATAAAATAAATCTTTTAAATCCAAAGTAGCTATATGTCTTCATGATATGCCAAAGGATCGGATAGTTGCCAATTAAGACCATAGGCTTTGGCTTAACTTCTGTTTCTTCCTTAAGCCTTGTTCCAAGGCCTCCGCACAAAATAAACACGGGCACTTGGCTAATGTCTGGAGCTGTCATCTTTTTTTACCTATAATTGTTTTGCAGCAAGCTATTATTCCAGATGCTTTTTGGGGTATGGGAAGGTTTCATGAAGTCTGCCAATTGAGCGGATTTGCGTGTTGCAAACCTGGCCGCAACACCCGTTCCAATAACCAACGCCGTGCCTGGAAAAGTCGCGATAGCATTCACTTGTGTCACCAGAGGACTACCTTGCCCTCTAAAAATGTGGTAATAGAAGAGTATAAATGGAATCCCAACGCAATAAGCTCCCGCATACGCAAGAGGTATGCCTATTATTTTTCCACAATATTTGCCAATGTGACCAATCCATTTTATTGCAAATGCGGCCACTTTAAAAGCTGCAAAGCTTATCCAATGCAGGCAATTGATCGTGATGGCAAAGGCCTTAAATGATCGCTCTCTTGCAATTTTTTCAAACTTCGGCTTCAATTTAACGTTAAGACTCTCTGCCTTCAGTGGATATAGGTTCAGACTCTTGTCGCAGTTTGGATCAAATGCCATTGCACTTTTTTCATGGCAACGATCTAAGTCCATTTGCTTAAATAGCAACTTAGCCTTTTTTGCAGACACAAAATACTGGGTTACTTTGCCTTCTGCATTTTCTCTACATGATGGACAGGTATTTGATTGTTGCAACCACGTTTCTAATTCACTTTTATCAAAGCAATGGAATACATGACTGCCGACCAATTGTTGACTAGACTCTTTTTTACTTGGTTTGATCACACTGCAAGCAATGCCGATGATAACCGTCTCCATCTCTTTTAATCTGACAACTGAAATCGGACATTCTTCATCGGCTGCGATTTGAATAGCCGGCATCGCTGTATCGATTTCTAATGGTTGACAATACAAAAGATTATTCAGGGCATTCGATATACGACTCATTGCAACCACATCTTAATTTTTTATTAAAGACAAATAATATGATGTATTATATTTAAAATCAACAGGTATCCGTGCCACTCTATAACTATTTATACCAAATTTTCTATTTACCAAAAACCTATTTCTGAAGTATACACAGACGACCTCAAAAAGTTGATTATGGACAATTGCGTATGAACCACCAAATTGATATCTTGCTCGCCATTTATAACGGCTCAGCCTATATCATCCCACAGCTGCAATCTATCTTGGCCCAAACATATCAAGATTTTCATATCATCATCCGCGACAACTACTCAGAAGATGATACAATTGCCTTAATAGAGTCTTTCGCAGAGCAACATCCTGAAAAAATTACCCTCATCAGGGGAAAAGAAAATTTGGGGGTAAGGGGAAACTTTGCAACGCTTGCAGCTCACGCAGCAGCTCCTTACATCATGTTCTCAGATGGCGATGACATCTGGCTGCCAGCAAAAATTGCAGACACCTTGGCTCTCATGAGAAAAAATGAAACTTCTTTTGGAAAATCGATGCCTATCTTAATCCATACAGATTTAACTGTCGTCGATAAAAATTTAAACGTCATCGATACATCCTTTTGGTCGTACTCTCATATTAAGCCGACAAAAGACTCGTTAAACCGCCTGCTCATCAAAAATGTCATCACGGGGTGCACCATGATGATTAATCAATCCCTTCTTACTTTAGCACTTCCGATTCCTCAAGAAGCCATCATGCACGATTACTGGATAGGGCTTGTTGCTTCCACTTTTGGGAAAATCGATCTATTAAAAACACCGACTTTGTTATACCGACAACATGGAAAAAATGACACTGGAGCCAAACATTTTTGGTCTCACCTATTCAAAATGGGAAAAGAGACCTTTTCTCATGAAGGAAGACACCTTTTGCGAAAACGGATTTCTCGCCACATATTGCAGGCCGAGCAATTTTTGAAGCACTACCGACATCTTTTAGATCCAACTTCTTATCAGATATGCAGTGAATATATTGCGCTACCTCAAACGCATCGATATAAAAGACTTTTTTTAATCCTTAAAAACCGCTATTTTGGGCATTCCATTTTTCACACCTTAGGCATCATCATCTTATGAGTGAAGATAACAAAAAAGCTACAGAAATCAAAACAAAAGAGCTTCCAGTGCACATTGCAAAAATTGTCGATGAAGATGGGTCTAAGCGGTACTTATTCTTGCGTAAAATAGATAAAAATGGCTACAGCTGGTATAAAGAAAGCGCTGATGGCGCCCTAAATGAAACCTCAATCTCAGCTTACTCCATTGAAGAAGCACTTCGCATCGCAGCCTCTAATTGGAAAGACAATTCCTTTAATACAGTGATTTGTGGCTTTCGCTATACACTTCCGGAAAGAGATGAGCATGGAATTAATGCGCTATTTTACCAAATGGCAGCTTCTTATCGATCGATGAATGGCATTTATTTTGATGAAGAACTAAAAAATAACTGCTTTGTACAAAATGCCTCAGCAGAAGCTTTAACGCTGCTTCATCGCCTATCATCATGAATCAAGAGATCATCTGCCCCACCTGTCATCTGGCATACACCATTCACACTGAGATGGGCACAGTGGCTCAATATTGCCCCTATTGCCGCAGCTGCCTTAAAATAGGTCTTGCAACAACCATCTGCCAAGATACAAAAACAGGGAAATCAAGCGCTCTGCATTCCCCTTTAAGCGAATCGGCTCTTTCGGTATCCTTCCTTCCAGAACATCTGCCTAAAGAAGATGCGATCAGCGAAGTCATTGGCCCTTACCAGGTACTAAACAGTATCGGCAAGGGGGGAATGGGAGAGGTATTTCTTGCCTACGATACGACGTGTGGACGAAAAATTGCTCTAAAAAAAATACGCCCCGACCTATTAACGCACCAAACGCTTCACAATCGCTTTTTGAAAGAAGCGCGCATTACAAGCCAACTCATTCACCCGGCTATCATCCCCATCTTTGCGATACATAGCGAAGGAGAGTTGACCTATTACACAATGCCCTACATTGAAGGGCAAACGCTTAAACAAATTCTAAAAGATGCAAGGAAGCAAGAAAAAAATGGCGGTAAGATCGATCACCTCGCTCACTCAATCCCCACCCTCATTCGCATTTTTTTGAGCATCTGCCAAGCCATTGCCTATGCCCACTCTAAACATGTGTTGCACCGCGATCTAAAACCTGAAAATATCATCGTCGGCCAATATGGCCAAATTGTCATCTTAGATTGGGGTCTTGCCAAGATCGTCAAAGATCAAAACGGATCGACAAATCTATCTGATGTCGATATTGAAGAAGAAGAAAGTCAAAATCCTTTGCACCAGCTCACTCACGTCGGGAAAGTTGTGGGTACAGTCTCTTATATGGCACCTGAAAGAGCAACGGGAAGCCCTGCGACATTTCAAACCGATATCTATTCATTAGGTGTGATCCTCTATCAAATGCTAACTCTTAAACATCCGTTTAAAAGAGCTTCTTTAAAGGAATTTCGCGAGGAGCTCACAAAAGAAAGACTTATCGAACCAAGTGAAATCGCCCCCTACCGCGATGTTCCAAAATCTTTATCTCGCGTGGTCAGAAAAGCGCTGCATCCATCTCCAATGCAGCGCTACCTAACTGTTGATGACTTAATCCACGACATAGAAAATTACATTGAAGGCAGATCCGAATGGTTTCAAATTGCTGAATTAGACATCAAGAAGAAATCGGATTGGGAATTTCAAGAAAACGTGCTGCTTGCAGAACACATCGCGCTCACCAAAAATCACGACACCACCAATTGGGTGAGCCTCATGATTTCTAAAGCATCTTTTCAAGAAAATATCAAGATTCAAACAAAAGTGATGCTAGGCATTGCCAGTCAAGGGATCGGCTTTTTGCTGTGTATTCCAGAGGCAGCTGAAAGAACCCTCATTAATGACGGCCTATTTCTTTGGATAGGAAGTGAAATCAATAAATCGACAAAATTGATCAGGTCTTCAGTCGAAGTCATGCACTCCCCCGAAATCTTCTTAAAGCAAGAACAGTGGTATTTCATTGAAATCGAAAAGGTCGATACAAACATCCACTTTTATCTAGATGGAGAAAAGCAATTTTCCTATATCAGCCACTTACCCTTAGCAGGTACCCACATTGGACTCCTTGCTAAAGATGCTAACTTTAACATTAAAGATCTCTTTGTGCTCGTCGGCAGCCAAAACGTAACAGTCAACTGCTTAGCCGTTCCAGATGCCTTTCTTGCCCATAAAGAGTATACCATTGCACTTAATGAATATAGGCGCATAGGTTACTCTTTTGCAGGAAGAGCCGAAGGAAGAGAGGCGATGTTTAGGGCAGGCATCACGCTTCTTGAGCAAGCAAATAACAGCAGCGTTGCCTCTCAAAAACTTAAATCTTACGACTTGGCGCTAGAAGAATTTGGAAGACTTCACGATACACCGGGAGCTCCTTTAGAGTACTTAGGCAAGGCTTTAGTCTACCAAGCCCTTCACGAATATGAAGAAGAAGCTAAATGTTTTGAGCTGGCCTATAGAAGATACCCTAAACATCCACTTCTTAAAGTCATCGAAGAGCAAATGGTTTACCGCATGTATGCAAGCTCAAGAACTAACCGAAACGCCTCTTTTCACTTCCTCTTGCTCACCCTTCGCTTTCTTCCTGAAGTGGCTGGAAGTGCAAATACAAAAAAACTGCTGATAGCCCTAAACAGATTTTGGGAAGAGCTCGATTTTCTTGAATACGACTTAAAAATCACAACTTCTAAGAGCCTATCGCACTTTGTATTGATCTTAAAGCTCTCCTTTTGGCTTAATAAGCCCTACGTGATCGAGGAGATGATTGCAGAGCTCAATTCCACAGACATCCTACACGAAATTACATTTGCCAACGCCATCTTTTGCTTAATCGAATTAGGTGCTGCTCAAATTGCAAGCGATGCGTTAGAAAAAGCAAGTTTACAGTTTGGTCATATAGAGGAATTTAATGCGAAAATAAAGCCTTTAAAAATTGCTCTAAGAGCCTACTCATCCTCATTAGAAGAGGCGTGTGAAGAATTTCTCTCCCTTTCAGATGACCCATTATCTCATGGTTATCAAAGAGTGCAACTGCATTTAATTAAATTGTGCCTAGACAAAAAATTCCCCTCTTTAGCTCTTGCCCTTTGCAACCATAAAAGCGTCCATCTTTTATCAGATGATGCAAAGCTTAAAATCGATGCCTATAAGACCTTTGCTTACCTGCAAAATAAAGAGTGGGAAAGTGCGCAAGAGGTGCTTTTCCATTATCCAATAGAGCGTTTAAGTCAAGATTCCACTTTACTCCATTTCCTTTATGGGTGTTTGCTCTTTGCAACAGAAGGCAAAGAGATTGCCGCCATCCATTTTTCCGGCGTCTTTGAAGTGCCTTATCCAAGGTCGTGGAACCTTTTTAGCTACTATCTAAAGGGAGATTTATTCGAGCCCCAAGGGTGGATAAGCAAGTCTTTCTATTGGGAAAGGCGTGAACTTTACAGGCAACTTGCGCTTTATTACTCTTGTGTGGGAGATGAGATGACATCAGAAATGTATAGGAAGAAGATATAGCTTTAATAATGCAATTAATTATACAATTAAAATTAAAAAATTTTTTAATAAAAAAAACAGGAGACTATGTGAATCCATTACAATTTTCTGACTTAACACAGTATCATAAAATATCAGATAATATGAAAGGTTATTTCAAGTATAGCGTCGACGCTAAAGAAAAGCATGCTGTGCCAATCGAGCTTTACTTTAATGAGGAAAATGGCTCTTTTCTAGTATGTAATTTGGGCAAAAAAGCCTATTGTAACCGCGATGAGTTAACCAATCGGTACCATATTCACGGCAAACTATATGTAGAGGGTGAAGACTATCGTATAAAACTGGAAAGACGCGACATAACGCATATTGACAAAAGAGAGTTTCGCCCTCATCCCGATAGGGAAGGATCTCTTCTGGCTACATGGACAACTGAGGAAACTAAAGAAAAACTTGATGCAATTTATGACCTTGCTCTCAAAAGGCTCTTAAAAGGCTAAAAGCACCAACAGATAATAACTTCAAAAAATTTTCCTTTACCAAAAACCAATTTTTGAAGTAGTTTGGGAGTATAACGAAAGTGTTTTTGAATTTTGAATAAAGTGTTTTTGAATTTTGAATAAAGTGTTTTTGAATTTTGAATAAAGTGTTTTTGAATTTTGAATAAAGTGTTTTTGAATAAGGAATGAACATGACAAATTTATGTACTCGTCTTGTAGTACTTTTTGCAACCCTTTTCACTTGTAGATTAGCTGCGGTCGAAATTGACATATCCAAACATCCTACAATTGGAAATCTAGGCGCTACAGTACAAGTCGTTGCGCTATTAGAGCCCAAATGCCCTGATAGCAAACGGTATAACAACGCCTCTTTTCCCAAATTAAAAGCGGCTTTCATCGACACAAATAAAATTAGCTATACTGTAATCACGACCTCTTTTCTCTCTAATTCAATGCCAGCAGCCATCGCTTTACTATGCGTCTACACCCAAGACGAAAAAAAAACCGATGCTGACCTTTTTTTTAAATACCTAAACTACCTCTACCAAGTGCAGCCGCCTGAAAGGCAAAATTGGGCCACAACGGATACGCTCCTCTCCTATGCAGCCAAGGCAAGTCAAGACATCGATCTAAAACGCCTAAAAAGTTGTATCGAATCTAAGCGACGAGAAGAGCTCATTGTCCAAAACACGGCCTTAGGAAATAAACTGATGGGAGAGCTTCACACCCCAACCATTTTTGTAAACGGCGTAAAAATCGAAAATAAAGACGATACAATCGACTATGAAAAATTGCAAACGGCTATCGATGAAGCTATCAGTAAGAAAAACTCATAAAAATGTCTTAATTATTTGTCTTGCTTTGCTTGGGTCCTTTTTTGATACACACGCAGCTCTCGCAAGCCAAAAATATTCTTCTCTTCATAGACGAAGTGTTTCCAAAAGGGACTCCACATGGAACTCCACATGGAACTCCACAAGTGACATTTCTTCTTTTGAACGAGAGTGCTATCAAGAAATCAACAAAATTCGGCTTACCTCTGGACTGCCGCCTTTAAAAGAGTGGGGAGAACTTGCAAAGTGCGCAAGAAATCATAGCCAAAATATGGCCTATGGCAAGTGCAACTTTGGCCATGATGGATTTCACAAAAGAGCAAAGGAGATGCAAAAGATAGCAACACTTCTTTCATTTGGCGAAAATGTCGCTTATAGCCACGGCCATGAAGATAAAGATCTAATAAAAATTGCAACTCTTGGTTGGATGAAAAGCCAAGGTCACCGTGAGAATATCTTAGGCGATTTTAACGAAACCGGAATCGGTGTCGCGATCTCAAAAGAGGGAAAATTTTACGTTACCCAACTTTTCTCTAAAAAAATCTAAGGAGGCATGTATACCGAAATCACCTCAAAATTTGTCAGCTAAATCACACTCTGATCCCTTACGGCAATAATAGTCCAGGACCGCCTAAAGTTCTATGTACCTCAATAGCTGCATCAAGCACCTGCTCTGACAACAAATTTTCAATTATCTCTGCGTCTCTCCGGCTCACCGCCTCTGCGTTAGTCATAAAATACCTCGATCTTTTTGGATATTGTTCTCATTTTTTTGTTCTTGAAAGAGGAGAGTATGCTGAAAACTTTAATTACGCAAGAGGTCTATTCCTCCAGCTGAATTTCCAGTAAAATTATTTAAGTTAATGCAAATTAAAATCCCATGAATACCTAAAGCTAACTTGTCAGGCCTTGCATTCAATGATCTGATGGGTTAATGTGGGTATATGTGGGTAAAAATACGGGTATCACGATTGTTTACGGGTGTTTATGGGTAATTTTTTGGATATGCTTTTTCCAGGCACGCTTATCATTACTCCTGAAATTTTAAATTTGATAGCGGAAGTTGATGAGTTTAAAGGGGCTTGGCAGCAAATAGGTAGGTTAACACCTGCTCGATTATCAGCACTTAAGAGGGTAGCTACGATAGAAAGCATTGGCTCATCAACGCGAATTGAAGGAGCAAAGCTTTCCGATAGCCAAATAGAGGCGCTCCTTTCGCAAGTTGATCGTAAAACCTTTCAAACCAGAGATGAACAAGAAGTGGCTGGGTATGCATACGTGTGCGAGCAAATTTGCAATGATTATTCTTTCATTCCATTTACTGAAAATTCGATTAAACAATTGCACACATGGCTTTTACAATATGTAGATAAAGATGAGCGACATCGGGGTGAGTATAAAAAAATTCCCATTCACATTGAAGCATTTGATTCAGATGGAATGAGTATAGGGGTGATTTTTGAGACGACTTCCCCTTTTGAAACACCGATAAAGATGCAAGAACTTATCGAGTGGACAAACCGCATGCTACAAACTAAAACACTGCATCCGCTGATTGTAATTGCAGTTTTTACTGTCATTTTTCTTGCAATTCACCCCTTTCAAGATGGTAATGGACGCCTTTCCCGTTTGCTGACTACTTTATTGATGCTGAAGTGTGACTACCATTATAGTCCCTATAGTTCACTAGAAAGCATTATTGAGGCGAGCAAAGAAAGTTATTATCTCGCCCTTCAACGCACTCAGAAAGGGTGGCAAAATCAGCAACCCGATTGGAACCCATGGCTGTTTTTTTTCTTGCAGTGTTTGCAGCGCCAAAAGAGGCATTTGGAAGTAAAATTGGAAAGGGAGAAAATATTGTTAAGGGCTCTTTCTGTATTAAGTGTGAAAATATTGGAGCTATTAAAACTTCATGGTCATTTACAAATCAGCGAAATCGAAGCTCTTACATGTGCTAATCGAAACACCCTAAAAAAAACTTTAGCAGCTCTTGTGAAAGATGGCTATATCATCCGAAACGGTGTGGGAAAAGCATCTTGGTACAAGGCAATTTAATAGCATGATGCATGATTTTGATTGAAAAGCCACTTTCAGACACATTCTTTTAATAGCTCTAATAGCTTATTCTTTATTTCTAATAAGGAACCATTCCAATAGATCCCTGCAATTTTGAACTCAACGCGAGAGACGGAGAGTCGGAGAGACGCGGAGAAACAGGCTATAAGCCATTGACTACCCTACACCATCCATCTATAAGACGTTGTTGTCCAAAATTGAATTATCTCTGCGTCTCTCCGGCTCACCGCCTCTGCGTTAGTCATAAAATACCTCGATCTTTTTGGATATTGTTCTCATTTAACTCTTTAGCTTCTTGATTAGAAGCGAACTTCAAGCAGTGCGCTGCAACATTAGATAACATCTTATAATCGCTATAACCCATCTTGACTCTGCAATGTAGTGATTGCTCTTGGTCGCCCAAATCAAACCCCACTTTATTCTTAAAATCCATCTTTCCCATCTGTTCAAAAAGAGCTATAAGACCCTCTACAGTCTGCCCTTTTGTATTCAAATAGGTATTTAATTTTCCTGTACCTGCGACGTCAAAATGAGGTAAAGTAGCTTGGGAAGTCATTGCTGTACCCCCATTATTAATGCTTTTGTTTCCCATCGTCACACTTACCTCCTTGTTTATATTTTTCTACCCTTAAAACTTTAAGCCCTGGTATTGTATACACATAATTCTATGCACAAAATGCTTTAAGTTTAGGAAAAAACTACTATGACAGATCGATCAACAGATGACCACTTTGAACTTGCCAAAAGTTACGACGCGAAAGAGATCGATCCAAAATGGTACGATTTTCAGCACGAATTTTTTAAAACCAATACCGACCCATCCTCAAAAAGTCCCCCTTATTGCATCGTGATGCCCCCACCTAATGTAACCGGGTCTTTGCATATGGGACACGCCCTTGTCAACACTTTGCAAGACATTCTCATTCGTTGGAAGAGAATGTGTGGCTACGATGTATTCTGGGTACCTGGCACCGACCACGCAGGAATTGCCACGCAGACAATTGTGGAAAGACATCTTCTTAAGACAATGGGCAAAAGAAGAGGTGATTTCTCAAGAGAGGAATTTCTCTCCCACGTCTGGAAATGGAAAGAGGAAAAAGAGGGCAATATCTTAAATCAGCTTAAACGCCTTGGCTCCTCATGCGATTGGTCTAAGCTGCGCTTTACGATGGACGATGGCAATAATGCCGCCGTTCGCACCATGTTTAAAAAAATGTTTGACGATGGATTGATCTATAAAGGCGATTATCTCGTCAACTGGGACCCCGTGACTGAAACAGCGCTTGGCGATGAAGAAGTGGAATATGAGGAAAAACCCTCTTTTCTTTGGTTCTTTAAATATCCCCTAAAAGACGCTGCAGGCTTTGTGCACGTCGCGACAACGCGCCCTGAAACAATGCTTGGAGATACAGCCATTGCCGTCTCCCCAAATGATGCGCGCTATAAACACCTGATCGGCAAAACCGTCATCTTGCCTCTTATGGAAAGAGAAATCCCAATTATTGCCGATCACCGCGTAGACCCAGAATTTGGCACCGGAATGGTGAAGGTAACGCCTGCACACGATCCTAATGACTACCAAATGGGCTTAACCCACAATCTCCCCTTCATCAACATCATGACGTCCAATGGCATGATCAATGAAAATGGGGGGAAATTCCAAGGCCTAACAATGGAAAAGGCAAGAGAGGCCGTGGTAGAAGAGATGAAAACGCTTGGGTTCCTTGAAAAAACGGAAAATCACCTCCATAGAGTTGGTGTATCATACAGATCTAAAGCCGTGATTGAACCCTATATGTCCAAACAGTGGTTCATTAAGATGAAAGACTTTGGTATCTCGCTGCGCAACTTAATCGTGCAAGATAAAACAAAAATCATCCCAAAAAATTGGGAAAACACTTACTTCCATTGGATCGACTCCCTTCGAGACTGGTGCATCAGCAGACAACTTTGGTGGGGCCATCGGATTCCCATTTGGTATAAGAAAGATGATCCAACTGTCATGATCTGTCACGATGGGGAAGGAGAACCAATAGAGGTGCAAAAGAATCCATCGGAATGGGTCCAAGACCCGGATGTGTTAGACACCTGGTTTTCTTCAGCGTTATGGCCCTTTTCCACCCTTGGATGGCCGAAAAAGACCGATGCGCTCGAAAAGTTTTACCCCAACGCAGTGCTTGTAACTGGCCACGATATCCTCTTTTTTTGGGTAGCGCGCATGCTCCTTATGGGAGAGTACGCCATGGGTGAGACCCCTTTTCCAGAAGTATTTTTACATGGGCTTATTTACGGCAAATCATATTGGCGCAAAAACCTGGCAGGTGGCATCGCCTACTTAAACGATGCTGAAAGAAAAGAGTATGAACTTGGTAAGCCTCTCCCCAAAGATGTCTATTGTAAATGGGAAAAAATGTCCAAATCAAAGGGCAATATCATCGATCCAATCGAAATCATCGAAGACTATGGCCTAGATGCAATGCGAATGGCCCTTTGCGCAAGTGCAACGCAGGCAAGGGAAATCGATTTGGATAGACGCCGCTTTGAAGAATTTAAGAATTTCACCAACAAAATATGGAACGGCGCGCGCTTTGTCTTCATGAATCTAGATGGCGATGATCCCTTATCTGCAGAGGAGTTTGCAAAAGGGATCGACGAAAGCGTGCTAAGCCTTGAAGACCATTGGATATTATCTAAGCTCAATCACGTCATTCAAAGCGTCACGATCAAGCTATCGCACTACCTATTTGATCAAGCGGCAGCTGAATCTTATGATTTCTTTTGGAAAGAGTTTTGCGCCTACTACCTTGAAATCGTAAAACCAAAACTCTTTGGCAAAGCAGGAGATAAGCGCCATCGCAAGAATACACAAAAAATTCTTGCCATCATCTTATGCCAAACGATGCGCCTTTTACACCCAATGGCGCCATTTATTACGGAAGAACTTTTTCAACTCCTTAAAAAACGACTTCCAAGTGAACGTTTAAGCAAAGAAAATACTGCCTCTTGTGACCCTTATACTAAAGAGGCAATAGAGGCGCTTAAAGTCAAAGCTTGCATTGTGGCGCCATACCCAAAAGTCATTAGAGATTCTGATATTAACCTTGAAATTGAAAAGCGCTTTGAACTAATTGAAAAGGCTGTTTATACCATCCGCAATATCCGCGGCGAGATGAAGTTACCCCCAAATGCTTCTATAGATCTATATTTTGTTGGTCAACAAACGGATCCAGACTTTCAAATAGTTGCAAACCACTTACATATGATTGCAGCGCTCATCAAGACATCCTCTATACAAGCTGTTACAAATGCCCCTGCAATTGGCTTGCATAGCACCGGGATGCTTAATGCTTTAAGGATCATCATCCCCTTACCGGCAGAACTGTTAGAGCAAGAAAAGGTTCGCCTAATTAAAGAAAAAGACAAATTGATGACCTCGCTTGAAAAAATGCGCTCTCAGCTTAACAATAAGGAGTTCATCGACAACGCCCCGCAAGAGCTTGTGCAAAAGCACAAAACCAAACTCATCCAAAGTGAGCAGGAGCTTGAAGATATCTGTCGTAAACTCGTATAGGAATTGTGAATGGACATCGTCATTTCAGAACGTTTAAGGCCCTATACCCATTTTTCAGCATCCTATGTGATTTTGCCTAAAACATCTTTTCGCTTGAAAATATTCCCCGCGAGAATTGAGATCGATGATCTTTCTTGCTACCCAGAAAAACCCCTTTGCCGCATTTCATTGACGTTTGCAAAAGTCGATCTGCTAGAGCATTTTTTAGTGCAGCAAGACCTTGAAAAGGCTTGCGTATTCATTTCTGGCAAAATGGGCAAAGAAATTGTGAACTTTAGCATCTCTTCTCAAGAAGACCGAAAAGGAATTACCCTTTCCTTTAAACGGGTGATCGGGACCTTTGTCTCTTTGACTTGCAGCGGAAAGTGGTCAGACAATCAAACTTTTACTCTTAACAAGGGAGAGTGCATTTCAATTGGCGAAATGGGTGCCTCCTCCTCTATTGGCATTGAAAGCGCAGCGTTTCTCCCTCAAATTGATCGCTTATCGCTTGGCAACAATAAACAGCAAGACTTTGACCTAATCTTTCGAAGAGGCGATTTTAAAGAAATATTTCCACTTTGGCATAGGTTAGGACAGCTTATTCCAAACAATTGGCCTCCTACGTCATGTGGCACCGCCTCTCTTCTTAAAGAGTGTGAGAAGGCCATTCGTGCAAGCGCAAAAGAGCATATCCTAAAGCATTTTAAGCGCCTTTTTGTCGCAGGATTTGAGAGCACTTTATCTCCTAGCTTACTTGACACCCATTACAACGGTTTCCCCCTGCCTTTCGTTGAAACTGCTGCCTCCCCTCTTGTTTTACTTACTGAAGGAGCTAAGCTAATCAGATCATTATTTGTACAAGAAGCAGAAAATACACTCTACATCCTCCCCTCTTTACCCCCTGAATTTCATGCGGGAAGGCTTTTGAATGTCAAATGCGAATTGGGATTTCTTTCCCTTGAATGGACAAAAAAAGAGATACGCAGAATTAAATTTTATGCGGTAAAAGATGGGCTATTAAACTTTCATTTTGCCTCGCATGAGAAAAGTTTTGCCTTTTGGAGTTGCAATGGAACAACTTCTCATTGTCAACTGACAAAAATGTCAATTGAAGTGATGGCCAATCACTGCTATTGGCTATATAATTTTAAGCGCTAAATTAAGATGAAAAAAGACAAAGCAACTAAAGCCAAAAACACTTGCCCCCATTTAGACTATCATCACCCACATGCTATTTTGGGCCTGCATGTAGATATAGATGGGCAAAAAGTAATAAGACTTTGGCGCCCCAATGCGCAGCACATCCATTTAGAAGTCTTTGGCAACATCGTCACAGCCGTAAAAGTCGATGAGGCAGGGCTCTTTGAATATCTTGTACCAGAGCATACGCAAGCTTTAGACTACCGAATATATCACCATAACGGGATGCTCGCCTTTGACCCTTATGCTTTTATGCCAACTTTTGCAGAGATCGATCAGTATCTTTTTAATAAAGGTGTCCACTATCAGTTATACCAAACGCTAGGAGGAAGGCTCACCGTCCATCAGGGAGTCTATGGAGTTCAATTTAGTGTCTTTGCCCCATCTGCCAAGAGCGTCTTTTTGCAAGGCGACTTTAACCATTGGGACTCAAAAATAAACCCGATGCGCTCCCTTGGCCACTGCGGTGTTTTTGAAATTTTCATCCCAGGAATTGGTGAGGGGGAAAAATATAAGTTTGAGATCACGACTCAAGAAGGGCACCTGTTGACCAAGGCAGATCCTATGGCCTACATGAGTGAGCTTCGCCCGAAAACTGCCTCTATCATCGCCAATTTAGATCGCTTTGCGTGGAGCGATAAAGATTGGGTCGCCAAGCGAGCCAAAACAAATGCTTTGCAAAGACCGATAAACATTTACGAAGTGCATCTTGGATCGTGGAAAAAGGAGGCAGGCAATTTCCTTAACTACAAAGAAATTGCAATTGAGCTTGCTAAATATGCATTGGAGATGGGATTTACACATGTAGAGCTTATGCCAATTCAAGAGCACCCATTGGATGAATCGTGGGGGTATCAGGTTTCGGGATTTTATGCCGTGACAAGTCGTTTTGGCTGCCCAGAAGATTTTCAGTGGTTCGTCAATCACTTACACATGAAAGGCATTGGAGTGATATTAGATTGGGTGCCTGGGCACTTCCCAACCGACTCTTTTTCTCTTGGACGCTTTGATGGCACATCGCTATATGAACATATGGACTCAAGACAAGGCTTCCACCCTCATTGGGGCACTTACATCTTTAATTTTGGAAGAAACGAAGTGGCCAATTTTTTGATTGCAAACGCCCTCTTTTGGTTTGAGCAAATGCATATTGATGGCCTTCGCGTCGATGCCGTGGCCTCAATGCTTTATCTTGACTACGGTAGAAACGAAGGAGATTGGATTCCCAACCGGTATGGAGGTAAAGAGAATCTTGAAGCCATCGAATTTATCAAACACTTAAACTCCATCGTCCATGAGCGCTATCCAGGCGCTCTTATGATCGCCGAAGAATCGACATCTTTTAAAGGTGTAACGGCAAGCTTAGAAAATGGGGCCCTTGGATTTGATCTCAAATGGAATCTGGGGTGGATGAACGATACCCTTCACTATATCAAAAGAGACCCATTATTTCGTAAATTTCATCAAAATGAGCTCACCTTTGGCCTATTGTATGCATTTAGTGAAAAATTTGCCCTTGTTCTCTCTCATGATGAAGTGGTCCACGGTAAAAAGAGCCTACTTAGCAAAATGCCTGGGGATATGTGGCAAAAGTTTGCCAATTTGCGCCTTTTATTAAGTTACATGATATGCCAGCCGGGTAAAAAGCTCTTATTCATGGGAGCAGAGATTGGGCAATGGAATGAGTGGAATTGCAAAAGTGAAATTGAGTGGGAATTGCTTAAATATCCACTCCATAGCGGCCTTAAGGAAATGGTGAAAGACTTAAACCACTTCTATCTTGCCAATGAACCCATTTGGTCTAATGATTTCGAACCTTCAGGATTTGAATGGATAGATTTTTCCGATACAGAAAACTGCACTCTTAGCTACTTTCGCAAAAGTGCAAACAAAAAGCTTATCTGCATTCACAACTTTTCTCCCTCCTACGTCAACAACTACCGTTTGACTTTAAAGTTAGAAGGTATCGCAAAAATTGCAGAAGTGTTTAACTCCGACACTAAAAAGTATGGAGGCTCTGGACAAACCAATGATGTCATCTCTTTTCATAAAAATACAAGTGGTGATGCGATGGCGATCTTTTTTAACCTCTCACCTCTTGCCACAATGATTTTTACTGTGGAATAAATTATGCATATGACCTATCAAGACTATCAAGACCTAGCCGCAGAAATTGCCAAGCACAACAAAAAATATTTTGTCGAACACACTCCTGAAATTAGCGATGAAGAGTTCGATCAGCTGCTTTATAAGCTACAGCATATAGAGACTTTGCACCCCGAATGGATCTTAGCTGATTCGCCAACGCAACGGATCGGCGAAGAGACGACTAAGGGATTTAAATCGGTCGCACATAACGTCCCCATGCTCTCTTTAGCTAATACTTACAGCAAAGACGAAGTCACTGATTTCCTCACAAGGATCCAAAAGAATGCTAGACACTACCCTTGCGCATTTTCTTGTGAATTGAAAATGGATGGCATTGCGATCTCTGCCACATATGAAAATGGCGTATTTGTAAAGGGGGTAACGCGCGGCGATGGCAAAATAGGCGATGATATCACAGCTAACTTAATGCAGATCGCCTCTTTGCCAAGAACAATCTCCGATCAGTCTTTCTTAGAAATCCGCGGAGAAGTATTCATGCGGCATGCTGTCTTTAGCGCTTTGAATCAAGAAAAAGAAGCTGAAGGTGAAGAACTTTGGGCAAACCCGCGCAATGCAGCTGCTGGATCGCTAAAACTGATCGATCAAAGGGAAGTTGCGGCAAGACAGCTTTCGATCGTCTTTTACGGCATTGCAACGGAAGGCGGGCTAGAAACCCAAAGTGCATGTCACGATTATCTAAAAGGTCTTGGATTTCCGATTTTAGAATGGCATAAGGTGTGCCACTCTCTTGATGAGATTATGGCCTTTGCAGAAGAGATAAGAAAAATACGAGAGACCTTAGAATATGACATCGATGGCGTTGTAGTAAAACTTAACGACTTAAGTGAGCAAAAAAGACTTGGCAATACCAATAAGCATCCACGGTGGGCGATTGCCTATAAGTTTGCCCCCCTGCAAGCGAAAACGCGTATTTTGGATATCACTGTGCAAGTCGGCCGTACGGGCACTTTAACTCCTGTCGCAGAACTTAAAGCTGTCTTTCTCGCGGGTAGCACCATTGCAAGAGCCACCTTGCATAATGAAGATGAAATCGGCAAAAAAGATATCCGCGTAGGTGACGTTGTCACGATTGAAAAAGGGGGTGATGTGATTCCTAAAGTCGTCTCTGTTGATTTTGTGCAAAGAAATCACAACTCCTCGCCTTGGCAAATGCCTACCCATTGCCCCTCATGTGGCTCTCCTGTGCTTAGATTAGAGGGAGAAGTCGCAGTAAGGTGCCCCAATTCCACAGGCTGCCCCGCGCAGTCATTGAAGCGATTATCGTACTTTGCAAGCCGCCCAGCCATGGATATCGACCATTTGGGGGAAAAGGTCATGGAGCAACTTGTCCTAAAAGGCTTTGTCAAAGAACCTGCAGATATTTTCCGCTTAAAAGAAGATCAGCTTTTTCAACTCGATGGATTTAAGAAAAAGTCGGTAGACAACCTCATAAAGAGCATTGAAAAAGCCAAAGATGTTTCTTTGGACCATTTTCTTATGGCGCTTGGCATTAGGCACGTAGGAGCTGGCACAGCTTTACTTCTTGCCAATAAATTTGGAAGTATACAAGCCCTTATGGACGTTGGAACTTTGACTTTCAGCGACGATAATCCCCTGCTCAAGATCGATGGAATTGGAGAAATCGTGAGTCAATCTGTTTTCGACTACTTCTTTAATGCGGACAATAGACGACAAATAGAGGATTTACTAGCTCTTGGGGTAAGTCCAAGACAGCGAGAAATGATTGTCCATGACAACCCCTTCTTTAAAGACAAAGTCTTTGTCTTAACGGGCACGCTGCATCGCTATACAAGGCAAGCTGCAAGCGCTCTTATCAAAGAAAGGGGCGGCAAAATCACAAGCGCTGTGAGTAAAAGTACAGATTTCCTCCTAGCAGGTACTGAAGCTGGCTCAAAGTTAGACAAGGCAAAAGCTCTTGGCATCAAGGTATTAACCGAAGATGAATTTATTGCGCTTATCTCTTAAAATTTTTAGCTTTAAGTTTTCATCATATAATCCTAAATCCGGCAGTTGGAGACGGCAACTTAACGCAATCTCTTGAACCAGAATCATTTGCAATGGGGTGGTCCTTCACCATTTGGGAATGTCCCACCCCATTGCAAAGTGATTCTAATTCAAGATCTTGCATTAATTTGCCATCTCGAACTGCCGGATCTAGGATAATCAGTATCAGAGCCAATCTGTCAAGGACTTATATTTGGATAGAAGTATCCTTCACGACTTGGCCCGCCTTTTGGCGCTGACCCATTTCTTGGGAGACCTCTTTCAAAATTTTAAGTGTATAAAGGCTTGCAGAGGACAAATTAATCCATGCTGAAACTAAAGAATTTGGAGTGTAGACTTTTTCGATCCACATCAAGATTTTAGCTAAGATGGTAAATGCTAACCCTAAGCTCACATTATATTTTAACATTGTTTTAATGTTATTTAAGATCACGTCCATGATTTTTTTCTTAGCAGCGATGATGTTTTCTTCTTGTTCAAGCTTTTCTACATCAATTGTGAGATGATGCAGATTATGCTTTAGCAATTGTAAATCTTTAATGATTTTTCTTTTGGTGTCTTTGTCCATGAGCAACGCAAGAAGCGCTGCGAGTTTGGCATGAGTTGTATCGCAACCAGTTAGAGAATCAAGAGCTCGATAGGCATCTGCATCATACGATATCTTAATCCACTTTAGCAAATAGTGGTCTGTAGGATCGATCTTTTTAATGACAGCGCAGCTGACGCAAATGGATACCACATATGTCAACATACTGAGAATAATATTGGCCTGGCCAATCGGAGTCATCCATTTGTAGATAAGGCTTTGTGTTTCATCATCACCTTTAAGGCCTATAATTGATGCAGCAAGCCCTGCAGTTAAAAGACCTAATGAACTTACGTACAAGACGATGTCTATAGCAGAAAGTAGCATGACGGGAAAATGTTTTGCCTTGCATCCAAATCGCAGCACAGAAGATGAGTTGACGATGAGATCAAATGAATAGGGAAGATCGCCAAAGCCCACAAGACTTAAACCTGTTAAAGTGGCTTTTGTAAGCTCTGCTGGAACTTTATCGCTTGTCTTGCCAACAGTAAAGAGAATATCAAGACCTAAAATCGCAGCTTGCGTGACAATGCGCGAGTACCTTCGCAACTTTTGCCACGTCCACCCTCCCCAAGACGCTGTTGGAATCGCTGTCTCAGGAAGAACAGGTTCGTATGAAACGCGAGAGGGACAACACCACAGCCTATACTTTCCCATCGTCTTTACCTCTTGTTCCAAGAAACGTTTGGTTGGTATAGCTATTGATATTTACATTTTGAAGGGTCCCAACAAGAGATTTATCTCCTGGAAACAGCACATTCTTCCAACAGCGCGTCCGCCCCTTTAAAAGGGCGTCATCTTTTAAGCTTGTCCCTTCCACAAGGACTTCCACATCAGTCCCAAGCATCTGCTGCCTTTGCTTTGCTGAGATTTCATCTTGGAGTGCCAAAAGTCTTTTTAAGCGGTCTTCTTTTATCTCTTGTGGAATATCATCTTTCCATCTCATCGCAGGAGTGCCCTTTCTTGGACTATACTCATAAAAAAATCCGACTGAAAATTGCAGCTCCTTGATCAGATTATAGGTCTGCATAAACTCATCTTCGGTCTCAGTTGGAAACCCAACAATGATATCTGTTCCCAATGACACATTAGGGACAATTTCTCGCAGCATCCCCACCTTTTCAAGATATTGCTCTACCGTATAAATCCGATGCATCTTTTTAAGAATGCGATCAGAACCCGCTTGCATGGGGAAATGGACAAATTCGCAAGCCGTGCGAAGACACGCAATGGCCTGCATCAGGTCTTTCGTAATGTCAACGGGATGGCTTGTCATGAAGCGTACTCTTTCAATCCCTGAAATGGCATCGATCTGATATAAAAGATCGTGAAAAAGAACTGACCAAAGAGGAGCGTCTTTGCCGTAGCTATTGACGTTTTGACCAAGAAGAATGATCTCTTTATACCCTTGATCTGCTAAATGTTTACATTCTTCAATAATGCTACCCGGCTCTCTTGAAACCTCTTTTCCCCTTGTATATGGAACAACACAATATGTGCAGTACTTATCGCATCCGCGGATGATAGAGACGTAGGCTTTGACTTTGTCGTCTCTTTTAGCGCCAATATAATTGAGTTCGTGAGCGAAGTGATCATCAGTTTTAAAGACATGGCGGCCGGTTGAAAGCACTTCATCGAGTATTGCATCGAGGTTATGAATATTATTTGTTCCCATGACGAAATCAATGTGGGGCACCTTTTGAAAAAGGGAGTCTTTTTTGGCATTGGCCATGCATCCCGTCACCCCAATGAGCGGCCTTTGCTCTTTGCTTAAGCCAAGTTTTCCCAACTGCCCAAGCTTGCCCATGACCTTTCTTTCGGCAAGATCGCGAATGGCACACGTATTGTAGAGAAGTAAATCGGCGGCGTTTTCCTCTTCTACTCGCTTAAGGCCGCGCGCTTGCAGTAAACCGACCATAATTTCGCTATCTAGTTCATTCATTTGACATCCATAGGTCCGAATAAAAAATGTCTTTAGGTCTCGCATTGTAACCCCTTATTTTGTGAAAGAGTATACCTGATGCTGATAGGATAATCAAGAGGTCTAACAACTCGAAAAAAAAGAGGTGCAAAAAACTGTTGGCTTAAAATGGCAAAACAGCTATGATGTTGGCATTACTTTAATTAGCACTACTTGAAAGGGTCTTTAAACCTATGTTAAAACAGCAAAAAACTTTCCAACTCAAAGAAGCAGACATCAAGCGAAATAGCATTGTCATCGATGCTTCAGGCAAAACGCTTGGCAGGCTTGCCTCTGAGATTACTAAAATACTTCGCGGCAAGCACAAGCCCACATTCACAACATATGCCGATGGGGGCGATTTTGTCATCGTCATCAACTGCGAAAAAATCACAGTAACGGGCAATAAAGAAGCTACAAAAGTGTATCGTTATTATACCGGCGCAATAGATGGACTTCGCGAAATTGGATACCGCACGATGAAAGCGCGTAAGCCTTCCTACATCATCTCCCATGCCGTTAAAGGAATGATGCCAAAGACTCGTTTGGCTAATGCACAGTACAAAAGATTGCGAGTATTTGTTGGCCCTGAACACAATATGGCCGCTCAAAAGCCAATTCAAGCTAAAATTTAAGTTTTTTAAGGGGTAATTCACCATGACAGCTAAAGAAAAAGTGGCTAACGAAAAAATAGGAACAGGAAGGCGCAAAACAGCCGTTTCTTCCGTTCGACTTCGCCAAGGAAATGGAAAGATCAATATCAACGGGAAAAAATTTGAAGATTATTTTCCTGTCGATGTTCAGCGACAAACAATTCTTGCTCCTTTCCAAAAGTTAGGTGGCCACAACAAATTCGACTTAGTCATCCGCGTTAAAGGCGGAGGAATTGAAGGACAAGCCATTGCCACACGCCTTGGCATCGCACGCGCGCTCCTTTCTGAAGATGGCAGCTTGCATCACGACTTTAAATCTAAAGGATTTTTAACTCGCGACTCACGCAAAAGAGAGCGTAAGAAATACGGCCTTGCCGGCGCACGTAAGCGTTTCCAATTCTCCAAGCGTTAATTTTTCAAAACAGCTTGCAAGTATCACTTGCAAGCTGTTTTTTCTTATACCAAAACATCTTCCGCCCCCACATTTCGCTTCCTTCAACCATTCTTACCTTTGAAGCTGACAATGGCAACGATCCTTGACTAAATCTTTCCTATTAGACTTCTTTCGAAACTCCATTTGGTCGCTAAACTCATGCTTTTTGGCATCTTTGCTGCAAAATTTTTAGAGCCAGGTGTATACACATGCTTTCAAAATTTTGCAGCAAATCTGCACAAAAATCCCAAATTTTATCAACCAAAGCGAGTTTCGAAAGAAGTCTATTATAAAAAAAACAGTTGTCATGTAAAGGTTGATTTTGATATGAGTTGGTCATAAACAAAACCATGTACAGGATGCAAGATGTCAATCAAAATCAAAGCTTTTATCTGGATAATGGCTATCACAGCGGTAACAGCGGCTATTTTAGTCTACTCAAATTATCTTTCCAATGCTCATTTTATTGAGCGTACTAAAAAAACAGAACTTGGACTTGTCGCCAAACTCATTCAAAATGATTTAATCGACCAATCCAATGATGCCATGGCAAAAGTTGCGCTAATTACAGAAAGACAGGACGTCAAAGAAGCTTTCCGCGAGCAAGATCGCGACAAACTGGCCAATCTCTTGCTCCCAACTTTTAAGACGTTAAAAAATAAATATAATGTCAGAGAAGCACAATTTAACATTGCACCTGCTACAGTATTTTTTAGATTACATAACATAAAAACTTTTGGCGACGACGACAGTACGTTTCGCGAAATGGTTTTAATGGCTCACAAAAACAAAAAAGACTATCAAGGAATTGAAGTTGGCAGATCAGGAGTCAACATTAGAGGCATCGACATCATTGAAGATGATAAAGGAGTGATTGGATCCTTTGAAATTGGAATGAGTTTTGGAACAATTCTCGATGACATTAAAAAGACTGTCGATTTTGAAGCAGCCGTCTTTATGAATGATAGCCTGATGACTAAAGTCGCCACAGCAAGACCAAGAGCACCTCAAGAGCGGATCTTTGGCAATTTACAGGGGATTGGCGCAACTGACTGGGAAAAAATATTGCCTTTAATGGATGAAAAGATGCTGAGCAAAGTCAATGATGTCACTTCGATGACCAAAAACATTCAAGGAACAGACTATGGAGTGGTACTCTTACCCTTACTAGATTTTAGAGGCAATGAAATCGGCGTAGTAGTTGCCGTGAGTAACTATTCCCACTTTCAAGCGGAACTACGTCAAGCGATGATTACAAGCGCAGCTCTTGCACTTTTCCAAATCATCTTCGTTAGCTGTATCGTGTTGATTGCTCTCCACGTGCTTTACGCACGTCCACTTGAAGATGTCAATGCCACCATGCAAAAATGGCTTGCCAATGACGACACAGCAAAACTTGACGCAGTAGCCCAAAGAAAAGATGAAATAGGCCTTATTGCATCCAATGCAACAGCATTAAAATTACAACGCGATCAACTTAAAAAAGCTTAAGAGGGGCCTTAGCAAAAATGAAATCCATTTTAATTACTCTGTTACTCGCTGTCTCAGCGCAAGCAATTGCATTTAAAGATGATGCAGCAGGAGCCCCTCCGGCACCTAAACAGGAAAAGGTGGCCGTAAAAGAGATCCCTGCAGATCAGATGCCAAAAAATCTGCAAAGACCTCTTAAAGTTGGTGTCACCTTTATCCTAAACAGTATCTTAAACCTCAATGAAAAATCTGGGGAATTTGAAGCTGAAGTCGACCTCACGTTGAACTGGACAGATCCGGATCTAGCTTTTAGTCCGGTTAAAGCAGGCACGACCATTTTAGCCCTTAACGAAAAAGAAACACAAGCCAAGCTAAAGAGTATCTGGTATCCTAAAATTACCCTTGCAAACATTGCAAAAATCGTAAAAAACACCCCCTCTATGAGAATTTCAAGTGAGGGCGAGGTCTCATATGTTCAGCGGATCAAAGCAGTCTTTGTAATGAACCCCAATTTAAAGGCATTCCCATTTGACACTCAAAATTTAACTGTATTTTTGGACGCAAATGAAAACGATACAAGTGAAATTAGATTTAACCAAGATCAAACAGAAATCGATCACTCAGGGATTCGGGAAGGGGTGAAGCTTCCCGGCTGGACGATGGAAAGAGTCGACTTTAAAAAATCGATCATCAGAAGTTCGACTGGCAGTTTTTATCCACGATTTGAGGTCATGATTATCATGAAAAGAGTCTCAACTGCCCACCTTTTTGCTTTTGCGCCATTGCTCATCATTATTTTAGCGCCAACTATCTTGACGTTGTATTCAGATACCGCAGTGGGCCCTCGCCTTACCGCATGGGGAGCTAGCCTTTTGACATTAATTGCCACAAGTTTTGCTCTTAATCAAAAGTACCCAGCGCTTGAAGCTGATAGTATCTTGCCGCAACTCATAAACATTCTTTTGGTCTATCAGTTTGTCATGATTATATGCACATTCACTGTGTTAGATAAAAAGTTTGCGCAGAGTTTTAAAAATCCTTACGTCGGCCCAGAGATTGTAAGTGTTTTAAGGTGGGCTATCCCAACTACATTTATACTCGCGATATTCACTGCTATCTTATTAGTGAGCAGCGCAGCTTAATTAACCTAGAAACGGCAGTTCGAGATGCTAAATTGGCGCAAGATCTTGAATTAGAATCACTTTGCAGTGGGGCGGGACATTCCCGATTGGTGAAGGACCGCCCCACTGCAAATGATTCTGGTTCAAGAGATTGTGTCAAGTTAGCGTCTCCAACTGCCGTTTTTAGGATTAATGTAGGGAAACTTGCCTGCACGGTTCTACAGTTCTTTAAGAAGGTAGTCAACGCAAGTAGACTACCTCTTTAAAGCTTATAGGTTTTAGACTTAATAAAGACTTGAAAACTATACGGCCCGCAGCTTAAAGAAAAAACAAATTTTCATCTTGATCTTGATCTGCTTTTCTTTCGGATTGA
>JABDAE010000028.1 GCA_013289325.1 Chlamydiota bacterium | reverse complement strand
GGCAGCTGACTTGCCATCTAAAACGGCATCACAACTTGTAGGCCCATTTAACTTCCAGAAAGTCTTGCTGTTGATGGTCAGCCCAATCTCCAAAAACTCTTCTTGTGGATCATATAGAGAGGTTGTGACGATCGATTCTTGTCCAATGGATGTGTAGACAGTCTGAAGGCGACGGCCTAAACCATCGTATGAAGCTTTCCAAGAATAGCGATCTGTTGTGATAGACTGAAGTCTGCCCCACGGATCCCATTGAAAATGCTCATCGCCACGTGTGATGACTTGTCCCATGGGATCATAGACTGTGCTAATTTTATTATTGCCGTTCATTTCATCGACTATTTTGCCAAATGGATCGACTCCCTCTTCAAGGACAACAACCTCTGGAGATTCCGTACGTACGCCACGGCCAATTTTCCCAAAATCAAAGGTGTAGTTGTAAAATCCAGCGTTTCTTAAAAACCCACGAGGCGTATAGCTATACGATTCAACACTTGTCTTAAGGAAGGAAGACTTTCTATAGAATAGCTTCCCGGACAAATCCCACTCCAAAGACTCTTGATAAGGCTTTTCTTTTGAGGAGACTTGGAACTTAGTTTCAACAGCTTTTGGAAGACCCCCATCATTATACTGAAAAGAGGATATAGCAAATGGTGTTGTTTTGGTATGTAATGACCCATTTAAGTGATAGTTATAAGAGAGTGCAATTCCGTTTGTGGCAATAGATGTAAGGCGCCCATTTTGGTAATGGTAATCCCTTTGATGATCGCCGATGTGTAAAGACCTCTTTGTAGGTGACCATGCTTGATGCGTCTCTTGCAACAGATTGCCATTGAGAAAAATAGTCTCCTCAATCAAACGTTGAGACTCATCGTATACGCGATTGATTTTTGAGATATCTTCTCCTGATTCGGTAAAAGAAATAAGAAGGCCTCGTCTATCGTATTGGTAGATGCGCTCATATTTATCGACTTGTTCACTGATTAGCCTAAAACGTATGTCATAATTATAAGTGTGAATCCTCTTAAGAGGATCTTTAGCATATTTAAGAAGACCATTTTCATAAGTGTAATCCCAGTGCATTTCGCTTTTTTCATTCACTTTCTGCTCTTCTGAGGTTTTTCTTCCCATCATATCATATGTAGCACTCCAGCACAGATTGCCAGGCATCTCACATGAAATAAGATTTGAACCTGCATCGTAGCTATAATTGACAATGGCTCCATCCGGAAGTGTTTTTTGGATGAGTCGTCCTAATGCATCAAATACTCTTGTCGTTGTACGGCCTTCTCCATCCATCGAAGAGGTACAATTGCCGCAAGCGTCATAATGATGCGTAGATATCGTCTTCCCTTGTTGAATGTGGATGGGTAAACCAAATGTATTTGTCCATGTAGTGGTGACGATGTCCCCTTGTGTTTGTGTGTGTAGCCCTTTTTCAGGATCACTTTCAAATGTCGATAAGGAAAGGACTTTTCCTCTTGCATCCACGGTTCGACGTTCCACAAGAGTCCCAGCTTCATAGCGTTCGTTAATTTTCTCTTTATTTGGAAGAGTACATATGATGGTATTGCCTGAGTAATTCCATGTCGTTGTTTCACCGTTTGGAGAAGTTTCTGATGTCAGTCGATTTAATCCATCATAAGTGCTTTGCCATATATGACCGACAGGATTACAGCTCTTGATTAAGTTACCTCGTAAATTAAATTCCTGGATTTCTGCAATGTCCTCCTGCGATCTTATCACTTGATGTTTGGCATCGTCATAGCAAATATTTTCTATGAGACCATTTTTTGTTTGTTGGATAAGACGTCCAAAGAAATCGTAAATATAAGATGAATTTGTACCCTCCGAATCAATCTCAGATTTTAAAAGACCATTGGTCGTAAAGGAGCGTGATGTAATAGCGCCGGTTGGTTCCATAATGGATGAAACCAGTCCCCCAGTTTCAAAGGTGTATTTTGTGGTTAACCCATTTTTTGTTTCACTATCAACTCTTCCCAACACATCATATGTGCGGTAGATGCTGTTTCCAAGAGGGTCTACCTCTTCTATTAGGTTACCCGCTATATCGTATTCGTATAGTGTGTAGGCAACACCTGCTGGTTGTATAGTAAGCGTCAAATTTAGCCATCTTCTTGCCTGTTGAGGTTTCTGTTATTTTTCTCCCAACTTACAGAAGAAAGGAGAGGCAACATGTTTGAAAACAAAGTAGAGTCTATTTGGAAAGAAAAGCTAATCGAGTGGAAATCCAGCGGTAAAGGTGTAAGAGCTTGGTGTTTCGAGAACCAAATACCGGTGACCACTTTCTATGGGTGGAAAAAACGCTTAGAAAAAGAGATCTGTCACAAGGATCAAACGACACTCACAAGATACACACAACAACTTAAAACCCCACAGAAATTTATTGAGCTAAAAGACATAAAGCCATTAGCTCATCCATCTGATAGCGGCATAGTCCTAGAATGTAAAGGGATAAAAATCCATCTGCTACGGCAATTTGACCCTCAAACATTAAAGCAATGTGTCATCTGCCTAGAAGGTGCTTTATGCTAGCTCTTTCTGGCAATGCGCGAATATTCTTCTTTCAACAACCCATTGATATGCGCAAAGGAATAGAAGCTCTATCTTTTTTAGTCGAACAAAACTGCTGTGGAGAATTAATGACGGGTGCCTACTTTGTCTTCGTAAATCGCTTAAGGGATAAAATGAAAGTCCTCTATTGGGATAATGACGGTTTTGCAATTTGGTGGAAGCGCCTGGAAAAGGGAAGTTTTCGACTTCTTGGAATTGATCGAGCGCTTATTGATCGAAAAGAGTTTTTGATGCTTTTAGAAGGGATAACACCTCAACGCATCCAAAAGAGGTTTTCACTGAAATAAAAAAACTGTTTTTCTGAATTTTTTTTATTTCATTTTATCATCGTTTTCAGTATAGTGTAAGTTATATGACAAACTCTACAATATCACTTGAACAGCATGAAAAAGAGAAATCTCTTTTAAAGAAGCAAATTGCTCATTTGCAAGAGCAGATGGACTGGTTCAAAAGACAACTTTTTGGAAAGAAGTCTGAAAGGATCGTCGATACTCAGGATAGTCAGCAACCTTACTTCCCAGGGCTTGAACCGATTGCCCCAGTTGCCGAAAAAAAACAGAAAATCGAAGGTCATGAGCGCAAAAGAAATGCAACCGGCAAAGATACAATTACTTTCCCTGACGACATTCCTGTTGAACGCTATGTTTTAGACATTCCAGAAAATGAGAAAATTTGCCATGAAACTGGCGAACAGCTAGTCAAAATCGGAGAAGAAATCACATCTAAGCTGGCATATAGACCTGGAAGCTATTTTATCAAGCAATTTGTCCGTCCCAAGTATGCTTATCCTCAAAGAGAAGAAAATGGGATCACCATTGTAGATCTGCCAGAAAGCTTGTTGACGCGTTGTCAAGTAGATGAAAGCCTTCTTGCAGATATCTTAGTAAAAAAATACGCTGATCATTTGCCACTCTATCGTCAATCTGAAATCATGTCACGTGATGGCATGAACATTAGCCGTCAGACACTCTGTCAATGGACAATGCGTGCAAGCGTTGCTCTAAAGCCATTATTTGATCGAATGATTGTCCGGGTGTTGGAGGCAGAAAATATTTTCTATGATGAAACCCCAATAAAGATGTTAGCTCCTGGAAAAGGGAAAACACATCAGGCCTACATGTGGGTATTAGTGGGAGGTGCTTGTGCTACCCCTAGCTACCGTATCTAGGATTTCTCCACCAGTCGTTGTCATGATATTGCAGCCCAGATGTTAAAAGATTACCATGGAGTCTTGCATTCAGATAAGTATGGAGCTTATGAAGCGCTTGCGAATCGCAAGCAATTAATCTGGTGTCCATGTTGGGGGCATGTTCGGCGAAAGTTTTTGGAAGCTGAAAGTGGAGACCCATCCTTTAGAGACTGGGTGCTGCAGAAAATTCGCCATCTTTTTATGCTTGAAAGAGTGGCGTGGGCACGTTCTAAAGAAGACCGTCTGCAGATTCGCCAAGAGAAAGAGAAACCAATCATTGATGGATTGATTACAGCCATTACAGACAAGGCCGTAAATGGAAAGATTTTGCCAAAATCCAAGTTTAGAGATGCTCTGATGTATTTCATAGGGCTGATACCTTATTTAAAAAACTATCTAAACCACCCTTGGGCCAGGCTGGATAATAATATTGCTGAACGTGCCGTTCGTCCCATAGCCATAGGCAGAAAAAACTGGTTATTTGTCGGGAATGAAGACGCAGGTGAAGCTGCCGGAATTGCGCTTTCATTAATTCAAACATGTCGCGCACTAAGCATTAATCCGAGAGAATATCTTGAAGATGTGATGCGCCGGATTAACAGTCACCCTTTCAACTGCCTTGATGAACTTTTGCCGGATCAATGGCAAATAGCTCTCCACAAGTCCTAATTGTTTTTTTGCAAGCTCACTTCTTTTGACGATGATTAATTTGCTCTTCTTGTCAACTGGGTTCTGTTTATTCATAGACATCTTGTCTCTCCTTTCTTCTGTAAGTTGGGAGAAAAATAACAGAAACCTCAACAGGCAAGAAGATGGCTAAATTTGACGCTTACGATGTTGACACAACAATTAAGCCTCTTTATGGCCATCAAGAGGGTGCTGAAATTTGTTATAACCCCTCAAAGCCAGGACGACCAGCTCACGTAATTCATACCTACTCGATGGCAGAGACAAGGCTTATTTTGGATTCTGAAGTACTTCCTGGGAACCAGCAAGCAGCAACTTATTCATTACCTCGTCTTATTGAGATTATAGAGGAATTACCCCTGGAACAAAGACCAAGCCTAATAAGAGGTGATTGCGCATTCGGTAATGAGAAAATTTTAAGTCCTCTAGAACGTCTGGGATCGAATTATCTTTTTAAGGTTAAGCTTACAAAAAAGGCGAAGATTCTGTCGCAGTTTATGTCAAAAAGTTCAAATAATTGGGTGGATGCAGGCCAAGGATGGGAAGGAGTAGAATCAAGTTTGCAGCTTGCTGGATGGACTAAAGAAAGGCGAGTGGTTATTTTGAGTAGAAAATTGAAAGAGAAGAAGCCTAAAAAGATGACAGAGGCAGAACAGTTGAGTTTTCCGTTTCTTGCCTTTATGCCAAATAGTAATGAGTATGAATTTGCGGTGCTAATAACCACACTCGAGAAGGAAATTTTGACGATAGCGCAGCTATATCGCGATCGAGCTACATCAGAGAACCATTTTGATGAGCTAAAACGACAATGGGGATGGGGAGGATTTATAACACAGGACTTAAAACGTAGCCAAATTATGGCTAGAATGATTGCGCAGATTTACAACTGGTGGACTTTGTTTGCGAGATGGATAAATCCAGAAAAACATGCAGAAGCAATTACAAGTAGACCTCTTATGCTATATGGCGTTGCCCGGGAGGTGAATCATGCAGGACAAAAGATGATAAGGATCACGCCCATGCATGGAAAAGCTAAAGAAAATTGTGAAAAAGTTAGCTTTATCTCCTATATTTTAAATAAAATTAAGGGGATTGCGGAGCATTTCAGCCCAACGGAGATTTGGAAGAGGGTGCTAAGTTTAATTTTCATAAAATTTTTAAAAGGCAGGATTCTTGGGGAGGGTAATTGGAGTGAAGCTTGGTGGAAGGCAGGGGGGCGGTTTCTTCTAAATTCGGGAAACCTTCCAAAAATTGCGATGGAAGCGACTACTTAAAATTGGAAACAGATGGATGAGGAGCAGTTAACTGCCGTTTTTAGGATGATTTGCCATAGCCAAGGAGCCGTTCATGTCAGAAACGCTCTTCTTGATTATTCTCCTGAACTTCGTGAGAAAATATTAGTCGTTGCCATTGCACCCGCCGCTTATATTTATCAAGAAACTTGCTCACAAGTCATCCATTATAGAGCAGAATGGTGGAGGGATATTTTTCCAAGGTTAGATAGAGCCGGTGCTAGGAGGGAAAAAGATACTATTGTCACCCTTCGCTCCCATCAAGATGCTCCATACTTTGATCATACATTCATGAGTCCAACTTACCAAGAAAGTCTCCAGCATCACATAAGAAGATATATTAAATCACAAGGTAAAATTTTATGATTAAATCAATATTTATGACTTTTGTGTCAATATTATTAATTTTCACAGGTTTTGTTATGTATAGTAGTCAACAAGAATATCACCCTTCGAAAGGAGAACAGCTTGTAAATAGCTTATTGGCTAAGGCAGCAAAAATCATTCAAAAAAAATATAATATAAAGCCCTGTGGGGAGGGTGCTTCCATGCCAGGGGGACCTATAAGGAAAGTCACTTTATGTTTTGATACAAAGCGCTCTTTAACTAAAGAGCAGTTAAGAGAATTGCTAATCAAATCTTCTGCGGAACTACTACGCCTGGTGAATGAAAATCAAGAGATTCAAGAATTCCTCAAAGAGAGGCCTTTTACCATAAAGAACACAGAAATCATCATTTATAATCATGATGAAAAAGGTTATGGTTTGAAAGATCCACAAATTTCAGTAGCAAATATTTCCCAAGGGCAATTGAATTACAGCACTATCGATCCTGAAGATAGTTTTAAATATAAAAATGAATATGAAGAAAGTTATGAAGAAGCTTTAAAAGCTCTACCAGCTAATTGAAGATTAGGAATTTGGAAAACATTTCATATGTCCCTTTACAAAATGGGCTTTAAACGATGATAGCAGGAAAAATAATGAAATACATTTTTCTATTTCTATGTTCGCTTTTTGCATGCATATTCACCATGTTCTATCTTACCGCAATAGCCTCTAAAAACAAAAAAGATACCTCCAAGTATGTCACCTCCATATTTTTCAAAACTGTACCGGACTTTTCATTCAATAAAGAGGATGGAAAGAAGTCCTTAATTTTTCAAAAAATTTGCGCAAAGACGGACTAAGTGAAAGGTTCAAAACAACTAAAAGGTGGGTTCTTTTTCTCAGAGAAAGTTTGGAAAAGAACGCCCCTTCCTGGTATAGTGGTCTTATTGCATAGGTCAGATTGGTAACAAATGGCAAAAAAAAACAGCAAAAGCAAATAGTGACTTTAAAAACGTTCACATCCGCCCATATCGATGATTTCATGGAATGGGCAACAGACGATGAAGTGACAAAATACATGCTGTGGGACAGCTATACTTCTCGACGAAATGCTGAAGAGTTTTTTAAAAATGTTGTCGAGAAGCATCCATGGTTTAAAGCGATTTGCCTTGGGGAAAAGGTCATTGGATCTATCACTCTTGATCAAGGTCAAGTATCTCATCGTTGTAAAGCTGAATTGGGATATGTCCTTTGCAGAAAATACTGGAACAATGGCTTTGCGACACAAGCGATTCATTTGACACTACAAGCAGGTTTTAATGACCTTAAAATTGAAAGGATAGAAGCCTTCGTAAGTCCCAATAACACGCGGTCTCAACGTGTGTTAGAAAAGAATGGATTTATAAAAGAGGGAGTGCTGAAAAATTGCATTATCCAAAAAGGTATCCTCCAAGATCGCTTTATTTATGCGACTTTCTCATTAGCTCATCACTAAATACTTGGAGAAATAGGGTGTATTCATTCAAAAGAGCCGAATTGTCAGATGTGGATGCTATGGCTTATGTCCATGTCACTTCTTGGCAGCAAACTTACAAAGGCCTTTTAGATGATCATGTCATAGACAAGTTCGACTTGGAAAATAGAAAAAAAATGTGGATCAATTTTCTTCAGAAGGACTGCACATCAATCGCTTATGTGGCCAGAGCTTCAGAAAAAACCGTGGCAATAGCTTCTTCACATGAAACAGCGGATTATGTAGAACTTCTTACTCTGTATGTTTTATCAGAATTTCAATTGAAAGGAATTGGTAAATCTTTGTTTCAACAAGTGGAAAATGATGCTGCAGAAAAAGGAAAACGTTTGATTGCTTGGGTTTTGAAAGGAAATAAAGCAACATCCTTTTATGAAAAAATGGGCTTAAAACCGATAAAATGCGAGGAAAAAAATTTAGGTAGCTCCAAAGTAGAAGAGGTGATGTTCTCTAACTAAATTTTGCCTCCAACTAAATCACTCTATTTTTTCAAGCAAAGCTAATTATTCAAGAGGTCTATTTTTAAAATCGTTGTCTAGCAAGTAATGAGCCCTTGGATGTTGAGGATTTACTTCCAGACATTGTTGGAGATACTCCGCATACCGTTCTCTATCAGTAAAACTGTAGATGATGGCTTTTTGACAGAGTACTTCGGCTGTATTGCCAACGATTTTCTCAGCTTTTGAGATCCACTCCAAAGCCTCTTCATGTAGACCATCCTCAGCTGCGCGCATAGCTTCTGTTATGTGATTGAAGATAGGCTTACAACAAAACTTAAATTTTTTGCCAGAAGCACATGTGCAAGGATTGTAGGGATGGGGAATGGTTAGTTGCGCAGCTTTATCAACATTCAATGGTTTTTTTTTGAGTTTATCACGGAACAGTCGGTAATGTTTTTTTAATCGTTCAGAGTAGTCTGTATCATTAATTGAATGTTCATTGTCAAGGCACATTTCTTTAAGAACATTTGCAAAGTATTCGCTGTAAGGGCCTGAGAATCCTATGTCAACAAAAATACCCGGCACATCCCCCTCAAAATCTAAATTAATCCTGTCATAGTACGATTTCGTTTCCCAGCAGTAGCGCAATCGAGTGATTGTTTGTCTTTTTTCAACATGATATATCAGAATCATCGCATTGCGACAGTCACAATCCAGCTCGGTACAGAATAATTCAATAAACATGTATTGTCCTAATGGGGGCAATCCTGGAGCATTCTGCAAAATAGTGATAGATCGGGTTTCATTTTCAGCAATTTCCGGTAGTAGCTCTTGAAAAGGTTGAAATAACATGAAAGCTCTTGATTTGGTGGTGGACAGATAATCGAAATAAATTATAAACGCTAGTCTATTATAATTGTTATTTTGTTTCAATACAATTTTTCGGACAAAAGTACGGCTTTGAAGTAAAGTGCTGGCCAAAAAAGTGAAAGATCTCCAAACGAATATCCGCTCTTCTTACAATTGTATTTTCTGTCGTTTTTTTATCGCAGAAATTTTAACAGTAAATGTTTATTATCAGTTCAGTGATCATATCGGGGACTAGGACAAAAGTTCATTTTATACACATTAGTGAATACCTCTATTTAGAAAATTGAGATTATGTTATTATTAAGACTATGTTAAAGAAAGAGCATAAAAATAAATCGATCAAGCATGTGCAAGGGAACAGAGGGAAAGCCTGCAAAAAAAAAACTTTACGCACCAAAATGCATCAGGATCCCCTCTATGGAGAAATTCCAATACTTGAATACCGGTACTCTGATTCAAGCGGCAAAGAATATAAAGGGGAGTATTATGATCCAAATTTTACTCCCAAAATTCCGTATTCAGCTGTAAAAGGAGATATCACCAAGCAGCTTTATTGCCCTGGATATCATATTCCAAAATACTACTATGTGGATGAAGAAAGAAGTTGTGTGCAATGTGGTCACACCTTTGTTTTTTCAGGAAAAGAGCAAAAGTTTTGGTATGAAACATTGCAATTTAATTTTAACTCAAGGGCGATTCGCTGTATTAATTGTCGCAAAAAGAAAAGGAGTCAAAAGGCCATGGGGAAACAACTTGCCATCACACATGACGCCTATAAAAATAACACAGACGATCCACTATTGATGTTAGAGCTTGCTAAAACAATCTGTCAGGCCGTTGAATTTGAGATTGGCGGAGACTTAGAGTTTGCAGTTGCACTTGCGAGAAAGGCGTTTCGCAATAGTGCGAATTTAATTGAGAGTTTATTTTGGGAAGGGATGGCCTTGAGGTTGATGGGTAGACAATCAAAATCGGAGCTCTCATTTAACAAGTTCTTGCTTTTAGCAGAAGATTGTAGACGACTTTGCCATTTGTGTACAAAGGCTAAACAATTTATCGACCCTTATCCTGGGGTGTGACAAACAGGCTCAAAAATCACCTAAGTTCTCAAAATTATCCTATACATTTCTAGTAAATTCGTGTTCAACAAATCTAATAAAAATTAAAAATTCCTGCCAATTCTGCCGCTCCGCACTCCTGCAAATCCGTTATAACTAAAGCCTTCTAATACTATTGTGCTTGATGAGATATAATCGCGGTAGGGGTGTCAAGCAATTGACCTCCCTACAGCGACCCAAACTTGGCGCATTATTCTTTGATGGGTGTTAACTTGTCATCTTGTTCATAGCAGTTGGATAGTATTTTTGATCGGAGCTACAAAAAATAACTATTGTTTTTTTTGGGAACACAGGCACCTACTTGGCTGTTTTGGGTGCTTGTGTCACATGTTATAGTTATGACAATTTCAAATTCATGCTTGCCTGTTTTGATTCCCACTATTGTATGAGGCATTCCCTCTATTATCCCTTTGAATGTGATAGTGCACATGCAATGTCACATGTGAGCTTTGGTATTTTCGACTTCTTTTACCCATCTTGGCTGCATGGTTCCAACATGTTCGCCGGCCCCATAGTAGACAGAGCTAGCGTCGATTCGATAACCGCAAAAGTCATACCCATAGAGGTCAATCAGAATAGTATCGTGAGTCATACCCGAGGGACCTGTTAGGCTGATGACTTTATTGATTGAAAATCGAGTTCCTGCTGGAATAATTTGGATGATAAAAGGATACTTTTCCTTATTTTTTTTATAATCCTCAATTGACTGTGGATGATTAGAAAATGACCCAAATGTGCCAATATCAATAATATCATAAGTGAAATTATTCTCATATCGATAGACGAAAACATTTTCCCGAAATGCATATGTCTTATTAAAGAGATGGGCAAATGCTGGGTCGTTGCTGATGTTCTTTTCTATTCCTCCAACAGCCAAGATAAAAAGAGCGCAACTTGTCGTCAATGTTCCGAATAGGCTTAAGAGAAAAATTCGAAAATAGAATTTAAAATGTTTCATTGAGATATCCTTTTTGTATTCCATTAATATTGAACAGCATGTTTAAAAAATTGGCTCTGGGCATGATATCTTCTCCATTCCATATAAGTTTCACCCGCAAAATTATGAGCATAAGCAAAAAAACCTTTTGTTGACGTCACAATCATACTTTTAGTGATTCGACCTTTGATATATCCAATCGGATCGGCAAGTAAGGGAACAGGGTCTAATGATGCAACATGTGAGACCGCGCTTAAATATTCCCCATTTTGTGGCTGCCGAGCTCCCCCGTATCCGTATAGATGTGTTCTTTGTTTGATATTGTAACAGAAGTTATGCACAGTCTCACACGCCCTGCTGTGCGCTTTAATCAAGAGCGTTGCATGATGCTTATTTTCGCCCAAATCGCTGACAAATTTATGGATAAGGTTGTTTGCTGACTTTTGCGCTTGGGTGCGAATCCCCAATTTTTGGTATCCCGTTTCAAGCACATCTAGCAAAAACCCATGGGAAGGGGTGTAGAGTCCATGAACGGTCGCCCCTTTATACATGAAAGAAGTCTTGCTCATTTCGTCCTGTAGTTCTTTTTTATCAGTTAAAATCCCGTTCATGACGATAATGTGAGTATTTTCTTTGTGGCAGCCGTTGCCTTGGTGAAGAAGCATTTCTGATTGTTCGCGCTTGGCCGTGGGGACAAAAGCTGATGGGTTCTTGCCGCTAAGACAGTGGCCGGAAAATTCGATGGCATTTTGGATATAGGAATGGGGACTTAAGTGATGGCCGATCTTCTCGATGATTAGTCCTGAAATCTCTCGAAGTTTATTGACCATGTTTGTAAACTTGCGGGCGAGGTCGCCAAAGTAGCCGGGTTCATCCCTTGGTTCCCCAATATGTCCGTAGAGATCGATGTGATTGTGGGGGTTGTTAAGAACATAGGCGTAAAGATTTGGACCCCCTTCTTTTCCAATAGGATCAGGTGTGATCCAGCGGCCATTAGCGGGAGAATAGTACCGATTGCCAAAGTAAATAAAGCCACTCTCTTGATCAATGCGCTTACTGCTAAAACGCCAGCTAATAAGAGGGTCATCAAAAAGCTCTTCGCCAAATGCCGTATAGCGATATGAGGCCGCAACTTCTCCATCACTTGCGTTGATTAGACACGCCACACTCCCCGTATGGTCGTGAATGGGGGCATATATAGTCGTTGCTGTATCTTTATATGTCTCTATGGCAATGGCAGCACCAATTTCGGCCCCTCTCCCTAATCCAAGCAGGCGCAACTCCTTGATGTTGCCCTTCTGATCATAAGACCCGATTTCATTAAGTCCTTGGTAAAGGAAGCGTTGAGATGCTATCTCGATGGTCTTGCCATGGGCATTCACTTCAAAGAGCGTCTTTGACAGGCGGCGATTGATATCATCATATGTGTATTTAGCTTTTAACGTTCCTTCTTGGAAGGTCATGAGGCGATCCAGAGCATCGTAGGTATAAAGACAAGTGTCACCAGATAGAAGCGACACTTTTTGAACCATGTTGCCATTTAGGTCGTACTGATAGCTATAGATCCCATCTACAAGAAGCTGATTAACGCCATTATAAGACGATCCCATCCCGTCTTTGCTTTGTCGGTTATAGCGATAGTCATATGTATAGGTATGGGTGTTTGAGCCCTCTTCGCTTTTGATTTGGTAAAAATCATCGTAGGTGTATTTTGCATTCACCTTACCTATTGTATCTTGTTGGCAAGCCTTTAAAATATTTCCTACCCTGTCGTATTCTAAAATCGTCTCCGACCAGTGATCGGAGACGATTTTAGTCGTCCTCCCCAATAGATCGTAATCATTTTTTAGAGTCCCTGCCATTTGAATTAATTTAGCCTCCATCGGTTTACCCGATAGATCAAAGCTGAAATACTCATGGGAATAAACCCTCTTTTTATTTTTGTCTTTCCTTATCACCGACTTCATGAAACAGGTGTCGTAAGTATATGCAACAAACGATCCATCCGGAAGGGAGATCTCAATGGGGCGCCCTAACAGATCATAAGTGTAGTTAAGAGTTAAGCCGTTGCCAAGGGTATCTGATGTAATGTGAGAACTTAAGTCGTAAGATTTTAAGGAGGCTTTTCCACTGATATGATCATCGACTTTGACGAGATTGTGATTTTTATCGTAATGATAGCTGTAGTGGATGGTTTGATCCGATGATTTTAATGTCAAAAGACGACCAAGAGAGTCATAACTATAAGAAATAGTCTGACCATCGGGTTTAACAAACGTTGCTTTTTGTCCTTTGTTGTTATAGAGTACTTTTGTTGTTTTTTGCTCAGGGAGGCCAAGAGCTTCTCTTGTTGTGATTGGTCTATTCATCGAGTCATAATCTAAAGTGGTGATTATTTGCCCAAGATCTGTTGATTCGACAATGCGCGCTAAATTGCCGCTTCTATCGTAAAAGTTTTCTACTTTTTTAAGAATCTGGCCAAAATGGTTTTTATATAGGATAATGAACTCTCTTCCCAACGCATCGAGCTCGGTGACTTTGATATTGCCTTCTGGATCTACAACCTCACTATAAACCGCATATTGACCTAAGGAATTAATATGCTTATATGAAATAGTGGTAAACGTTTCGTGTCCAAGGTCATTTCTTACAACTATTGCCGTTCCATGCGAGTCGTATTCAGTGATGGTGGTTGCAGGTTTATTGCCTGAATAGGTGGTAATAGAGTCGATTTTCCCAAAGACATTATGAGTATATGAAACACGTGTTTTAATAGCTCCCAAAGCATCTTCTGTCCTTTCCTCGATAACGCGGTTGAGTAAGTCGTGCTCTTGGGCTTTTACGATGCACTCATTTTTTGAAGAGCCAAAATACTCTTTAGTTTTATAAACTCTTCCCAACGAATCGTAGATAAATTCTGTCAGGCTGTGATTTGATTCTTTGGACTTTAAATTACCATCCGGATAGTAGCGATACACTGTCTTCATCCCCATCGCATTAGTTTCTGCAATAAGATGAAATCCAGAGTACTCTGCAGTTGTTTCAAAAAGAGTGGTCCCCGTTTCATCCGATAAAGTTGTCTTGATGGGTCTTCCCGCATAGTCATTGAGATATGTCGTCATCACGCCAGTTGGGGCGATGTATTTTGTTAAATGCCCATCAAGGGAGTAAAACTTTTTTTCATTTGTTCCATCTGGATAAAGGGTTTCCGCCACTTGCCCGCGAAGATTAAACCTACACGTTTTTTTATGACCTTTTGAGTCTATTTCGCAAGTGACATTGCCCATCGGGTCATACTCTCGTTGCAATGTGGGATTGTAAGCTATCATATTCTCGTCATATACTAAGGGGCTTATGATTTTGGTCACTCTTCCATGGGTGTCATATTCAAATTTTGTCTCGTTGCCATTATGGTCGACACTTGCAATGCGCCTTCCTGCGGTGTCATATCGATAACTTTGGACCTTTTTCATCCCATCCTGATGCACTTCTTCTTCTCGAATCAAACGGTTCATGAAATCATAGGTAAATAGTTGATAAAATCCGGGATGAGGCCCTTTTTGCATGGTGCAATTGTTGTGAGCGTCGTATTCCAGTGTCGTGACGTTGCCTTTTGCATCTATTTCTTCTATGAGGTTGCCCTTAATGTCGTATTTCCAAAGAAGAGTGTACGCCTTATTACCATCTGATCCAAAGTGCTCTTGCTTGGTAATTTTTGCCAGATCATTATAGGTATTCTCAACCCTATGAACGAGAATTTCTTTTCCGCTCTCCATGCAAAGTGCTTTTCTCTCGATGACAAGGGGGTAGCTGGAAGGGTAATTTGTGCTTTGCGTAAAATTGACGATATGCCTTTCAGTGACATCTGTTAGCACATTGACATCTTTTGAAGAACCATCGTCAAAAATTTCTTGAATAAGCGCTGCATCTTCATTGTATTTATAAAAGTGACGCTTTTTCCATTTGTCAAGCGTACCCTCAAATTTTGCCTTCAAACGATTAGATCTTGACTCATAGACATATGCCGTTTTTGTTGTTCCATCCGACTCTTCTAATAGAAGGTTTAAGCCATTTTTTGAGTGGATATAATTTTTCACATACCCTTCAGATCCATTTGGTAGGGATACACCATTCACAGGAAGTGATGGCGCTGTTTTAGAATGGCCGGATAAGTTGCCCCGCAATGTGTTTTTGATGACATTGCCAACCGTATCGTACTCATATTCTCTTGTGAAGATTACCCCTTGCCCTAGATGTTCTAAAGCATGAGCCTTGAGATTCATGCACTCTTTTGATTTTTCATCGCCCCAATACATCCATTCTGTTGTGTAGGGGGCATTATTGTGATTGAATTTGCAGACCTTTTCAAGTCTTTGTAATTTGTTAAAAAAGTATTCAGTGGGGTGATTTAGGGCGTTATAGACTTTGCATGAGCCATTTAAAAGCTCATCTTCTTGATTTTTGTGTTTTTTAAGATTTAAATTGTAGACGAACTGATAGATAGGCACTTCTCTTTCATCGGTTCCTGCCGGCGCCATCAGGCTTTTTACTCGATAATAAAGTAGATCGAGCGCGTTTTTTACCTTTACATTGCCATTGGGCGTTTGATTGTCCCCGATCGTGAAATATTTGATGCCAAGATAGCGGGAATTAGGTCTTTCGCGCCTTGTCATGTAGGCAAGTTCCTGATTGCAGGGGCGAGCGATATAATAGTCATAGGATTCATCAATTCCATCAGAGGAGGACACTTTATCTAATAGATCAAAGTGTACATTAGGGTATTTTTTAAATTCGTATTTGGCCCATCTCCCTGTTTCTGTCTTGATCTCAAATTTTGAGGTGCCATCTTTTGCCACCTTATCGTCGTTAAAAAAGAGGAATTTTCCAAGGGAGCGATTTTTAGAGTTTTTTAAAGATGCAGATTCTAGAAAGTGGCTTTTCTTAGTGTATATGTAGCTATAATCGATCTGATTGCCACTTGGAAACTTTTCTTTACCTATTCTATTATGATAGGGGACGTCTTTTGAGAGGCGTACGTATTTTTTAACGGTCCCATTTCCTAATGTAAGTTCATCCACGTCATGATCATGAAGCAATTTGTAATTAACGACATTCGTCTGCCCACTTAAGTACCCCGAGGCGCTATTTGTCACTCCTTTGTAAATGGCCCTAAAGACTAACCACCTATAAGGATCCATCTTATCTTTACTTTTATTAAAATCCAAAACAGCTCCATTGCCAAGCACAGCCTTTGATCCACTCACGACATAATCCATGTGATTAAGGCTCCATCCGGGAGATAACGTCCCATAATCGCATATATCGGCACAACCATTGAAGTGACGCTCTACTTTGACTGGGTCTACGCTATTATGAAGGGTAAGATCAACAGATGAGCAACTAAATTGTCCGTAGATGACATTCACGCACCCATGGACTATCGCAGAAGGTTCTGCGTCAAAATCGGCCATAGGAATTGGTGCATCTTCCCCCTTGCCACAACTGCCAATTCTGGAACCCAAGCAAGGCTCTTCTATCGAGAAAGAAGGAGCAAAGTATAATAAGTAAGCTACCAAAAGGCCAAGGCCTATGGATTTGTTTTTGTAACGTCTCATGGCTGTATCTTACACCTCGCTTAAACATGAAAGATAAAGTGCTTATTTTGCGTCTATTTTTCAACTAAAATATTTACAGCTAGATCCATAATTATGCGACACGGATTAAATCCTTTTTTACATATTGCCTAAGCTTACCTCTAATATCTTCTTCTTCCTCCATTGGTCTAATCGTCTATTTTTGAGGAGATGTTTCCTGTTGGTTTACAGATGCAATCAGTCACGTCTTTACACCCCCTAAACTAAATTTTAAGAAGACAATAATCTTAATAGGAATGGACAAAATTGTACATTTTCATGTATGTTTTCTTGCGATCATAACTTAGGAGGATCTGAAAAAATGAATGTGAAAATGATTGCAGTATTAATAATAATTTTGAACTTTGGACAAATTTGGGCAGAAGAGGCTAGCGAGTTATCGGAACCACTCACGCAGGAAACGATCTCATGCGATCCTTGTGAGCTTTCTTTTTGTCAAGCAAATAAGCCGGCTAATGCTAAGATAGAAGCGACAACACTTTTTTGGCATCTGGGAAAGTCGCCGCTAGGAATCCCTCTTGTGACAAGCGGCCCTGTAGTTCCTAACTCGGCGCCTGTATATGGAACGCCCGGAACAAAAGTGGTGTTGGGAGAAAGCGATATTCCAGGTTGTTGGCGCGGTGGGGGACGCTATTCTATTAGAGGAAAAGATTGCAAAGATAATACTGAGACTGAAATGAGTTATTTTTGGCTTTATGAAAGATCTCACATACAAAGGGTTCTCTCTAATGGCTTGCCTGACTCTGGATTTTTGGCAATTCCGTTTATCAATGCTTTAACTCATGAAGAAAGTTCCTCTCGTCTTGCCCTGCCCGGAAGCTTTGCAGGAACGGCGGAGGTGGTTCTTAAAAATTGGATGCAGGGTGCTGAAGTAAACGGGATATTTCCTCTGCCATGGAACTGTGCTGATTCTTTTGAAGTTCGAGGTTTGATTGGCTTTCGTTACTGGAATTTTCAAGAAAAGCTCACCTTTTCTACAAATAGTCATCCTATAATTCCATCCGTAGACGTCTTTAAAACTAAAGATCGATTTCAAGCGAATAATAATTTTTATGGTGGACAGGTTGGGTTTGAAGCTCTATGGTGCTGTCAATATTTTTCAGTTACAGCAAGGACTAAGCTTGCTATAGGATGTATGTGTGAACGAGGCAGAATTAAAGGAAGTTTTTTGACAAACTATTTTTTTACTGGAAAAGCTGATCCCGCTCTTTTTCCTGCTGGGTATTTTGCTCTGCCAACGAATAAACGACCTTTTACGAACAATGAATTTGCCTTGATTCCGGAAGTTAATGTTGATCTGTTGATTCCTATTTTTTGTCAGACTCACTTGAGGATAGGGTATACATGCCTCTATGCAAATCAAGTATTGCGTCCGGGAAGAGAAATGAGTCGTGTGATCAATCCTACACAAGCTCCTGCAATTACCGCAGAGCCAATCACTTCCGTAATGGGAGAGAAAGCCCCAAAACCTCTTACTAAGCAATCATCTGTATGGGCACAAGGGGTCAATGTCGGGATTGAGTTTTCTTATTAACAAAAATGGATTGAGAAGCGATTTTGGCCTTATTTATCATCTTTGGCTGGCACTCTTGAAGTGGGGTGCCGGCCAAAAAGCAAACGAAAAGGTGAATAAGGCCACGATTTTAACCGCGTTTGATATCATCCTAAAAACGGCAGTTGGAGACGGCAAATTGACGTAATCTTTTGAGCTATAATCGCTTCTGGCGGGGATCGCCTTCACCATTAGGGAATGTCGATCCCCGCCAGAAGCGATTCTAACTCAAAATCTTACATCACTTTGCCATCTCGAACTGCCGTTTCTAGGATCATGGAAGCTATAAAGTACTTTAACCAATAGAAAAATATGTGCCTAAATACTAATGAAATATCCAACAAAAATGGTTTTAGACAGCCAAAAACGATCTCATATAAAGATGGCGATTTTGCTATACTACTTCGCCCCATAGAGATATCTGACGCAAAAGCAATCGACGAATCAATAAGACTCAGTATCAATAATTTACTTCCATTTATGGATTGGGCTCATCGAGAGTTAAGCGTTGAAAAACAGGTAGAGAGAATCTTAAGATCAATAGAAAATTATTGGAAGAGTATAGAATTTGATTTTTCTGTTGTCGACAACAATACCCAAGACTTTCAAATGTCTGCCACATTAGGTGTTTCGCGAACTCTTAACACTAATGCTTTAAGCATTGGTTATTGGACATCAGATAAATACGCCAACAAAGGTTTGGCAACCTTAGTTACAAAGATTTTGATCGTGGTAGCATTTGAATATATGAGGTGTGATCGCGTAGAAATTGGATGCAATAAATCCAACATAAAAAGCCGGCGTGTTATTGAGAAATGTAATTTTATTTTTGAAGGGCAAGTTCGCAACTATTTTTCTGAACCAACTCCTGAAATGGTTAACAAAGGTTATTCTCAAGACACAACCTACATGCAATATTCTTTGATTAAGCAAGACCTTAAAACGGTTGCTTGGTTTAATGAAATAAAAAGAAATATTATATTTACCTCGTAGATTAACTAATCTATCAATTTGCTTCTGCTAAGATGTGCATTCAATTTTTTCTTGATGCGTCAAGGCGCGAAGAATTGAGTCCAAAACATCATCGAGATGCTTACCAACGTCTTCACTTAAGAATCGTAGAACCAGGTAACCATTTTGCTGGAGTAAAGCATCTTTACGTCTATCCCGGCGATAGGCATTGGCATCGGCCAAGTGCTGTGCACCATCAAGTTCAATGGCAAGACGAGCGTCGGCACAAAGTAAATCAACCTCCATTTGGCTTGAAACATCGAACGGGATTGGCAATAAGGCGTTGAGATGAAATCTTCCTGCGGTTCGTGGTAAAGTTTCAAGACGACGATAAAGAAACGCTTCTGTGGCACTTCGAGCTCGATCGATGCCCTCTGCATCAGCAAGTATATTCGAAGCCACTTTAACGAAAAGATTAGCTAATGGCATATCTACACCATCACAAATTAAACGCTTAATACTTGCTGCGTAATCACTCTTCCAAGCAGGATCGACTGGGAGTCGTGCTTGTGTGGGCCATCCAGGAGTAGCGCTGGCTGGAAGCTGAATTTTATATCCTACAGCTTCATAACCACGGCAACGCTTGTTGAACATTCGCTCTAGTATGGGTACATTAAGGTCAGCATAATCGTAGACTTGCACCTCTTTTTTGCGATCATATAAGCGATGTAGCCTGCCAACATATTGCGCAATAGTGCCTTGCCATGAGATTGGCAGAGTAAGAAACAAAGTATCTAATCTGGCATCATCAAATCCTTCGCCAATGTATCGTCCAGTTGCAAGCAATATGCGGTCTTCATCCTCAGGAATAGTTGCCAAGCGACTGCTGATTTTTGCAATTTCTTTAGCACTCATTCCTCCACGAAGCACAATTATGTTTCGAACATTAGAGCTAAGAGCATACGAGAGCAAATCTAGGTGTTCATTGCGCTCTGTTAATACAACCGGCGACCGTCCATTTTGAACAGATTTCAAAACCTCTTCACAAATTAATTGGTTGCGTACCTTATCGTGAACGAGCTCATCATATAGATCGTTGAATTGCAAGCGTGCATTGTCATTTTGAGGTTTAAGAGGAATGAATGCAGTAGGGCGCACTAAAACAGTATGTTCAAATGGGCGTGCCGCAGCCTGTTCTTTGGCATTCACACTATAGCGTACAGGACCGCATTGCATTGTGATAATGGGGTGGTGACCATCTTTCCTTCTTAGAGTGGCAGTTAATCCGGTTATGTATTTTGCTTTTGCTTGACGTGTGACTTGTTCAAAACTCTGTGCCGGTAAATGGTGACATTCATCAATAATTAAGTTGCCGTATTGCCCGACAACATCATCGACGATACCCTTACGTACAAGACTTTGAATGAGAGCTACATCCAATAATCCTTTTTGTGTTTTCCGTCCTCCCCCAATTCGACCAATCATCTTTACAGGTACATCTAGAAACGTTGAAAGGCGCTCGATCCATTGTTCTTGAAGTTGCTTCCGATGCACTAAAATCAACGTATTGACCTGGCGCTGTGCTATCAACCATGCAGCAATAACAGTCTTTCCAAAGGCTGTTGTTGCTGATAATACACCGGTGTCGTGAGCAAGAAGTTCATTTGCAGCAGCTTTTTGTTCATGTCTTAATTGACCTTTAAAGCTTGCCTTTAGAGGCTGTCCTATGCAAAGTTCTTCTCGCAAAATTATTTTGATGTTTAGATCAGCAAACATGCAATAAACGTCTTCAAAACATCCTCGTGGTAGGGCAATATGATTAGGATGATTTTCAGCGCAGGCAATAATCCGTGGTATCTCATAAGTGGGAAGTCTCATCGCCTGTGCTTTGTAAAATTCTGGGTTCTGAAATGCTGCAAGACGAATTAGTCGATTTCGAAGAGCTGGAGATAATGACTCTTTGGCAATATAGATTTGATTCCCAATTACCATTTCCAAGCTTTTTGGCACACTCCCAATTGAAGGGCTTGGACTACGGCGAGAAGGTGGAAGATTCCATGGAGTATTTAGATTTTCATCAGCAATATCCAGACGTACTCCAACAACACTTCCTTTTGCTTCAACTCTTGTAACGATATTTTCAATCTCTACGCGACTAATTTTATCAAGATTTGATAAAAATGCCCATTGATCTTCATAAGCTATCAAATTTTCATCGACAAATACACTGTTGCCCAAATTTCGAGCCTTTTTCTGTAGTGGTAAAGCGATTAAATTACCGAATCCTCCTTTAGGAAGTGTGTCCTGATTTGGAAACAATCTATCATATGAGTCGAGTCCAATATCTGGCCTACGGTCCATCGTCTCTGTAAGAATGTGACTTCCAAGTTTACGCGCTAAGCCAGCAGCTATGGCTTCTGAAAAGAACAACCAGACATGAGCGCCTTTACCGGAGCGGGATCGCTCTAATGCTGCCGGCAAGCCCAGCTGATGACAGGTTTTTAGAAATGCGGTAGCATCTTCTATCCAACTTGCTTTATCAAAATCCGCCGCAAGAAAAAAACATGTTTCATCTAATAGCATTGGGTAGATACCCATCACGAAATCTTTGCCGCAGTTATCTTGACCACAAAGATGCCAGTGGACGACATCGTCAGTGATGGGGAGTAAGCGACGATGTTTACAATCAGAACATTTAATTTTTGGTTTTTCGCAAATGCCACGAACCCATTCATTGCCACAAGCAAAAACATAACCCGATTTACCTGTTTTTTTATTTTCAAATCGCTTAGGGTATACCTCGTCGCGTCCACGAAAAAAAGAGCGGAATAGGGCAATTTTAGCTTGTGGCGATGATTGATTGTGTGCGCTCACGTTGATTCCATTTTTCTATTATCTGCTGAAGAAAACATATTTTAGTTCGACTACGCAACCATAAGCTTCTTACTTTGATCAAGAGTGATTATTTTTTTTTATCATTTTCAGATCCTCCTAATTAACGATTGCAGTCAACATACGTGAGAAAGTACAATTTTGTCCATTCCTAACTATTGACTGGTAAGGTACAAAAAGAGTTTCTACCTAAGGCGATATCTTTGATTTTTTTTGTTTGTGTTTTTTTATACGATGGATTAATATCGGCTTCTGTAAATAATAGATTTAGTAAAAATTATTTTACACATATTGATGATAGTAAAAACATACACAAAGGGCGTGTCATATATGAAAATAATCCTCACCTTCATCTTGCTAGTGCTCCTAACAGCTTGCTATTCGACATCCCATTGGGGTGAATATCTGCATTATTCGGAAACTTTGGGAAATGACGCCGAAACTGTGAGAAAGTCTATTCAAATAAATAGAATGATTAGTAAAGAGATGTATTCTAATAACACAAATTCTGAGGATCAATGAAACATTTAATTATTTCCCTAGCAACGGCATTTGCATCATTTGCAGGACTTATTCAAGGTGAAGAGAGGCATGTGATAGAGGCAAGGCGTTATCTTCAAGAAGAGGCTACAGTTTTTCAGTCCTTAGGATTCAAGATTTTTAGTTGGGGAGGCTCTTTTATCAATCAGATCAATGCCTTGATGCTTTCTGTGGAACTTCCAGTCACTGTTGATTTTTCTAATAGCAGAACAGTATTTACAATATGCCTTTTCGATTTGATCTCAAGTGTAAATGAAAATAAGCAAGCTTATCCTTACTATAAAAACTATCCTATGACTGTTGAAAATATTGAATTTCGGATGATTACCAAAGATTTTGACACCCTGTCAAGCCATAAAGATCCGGTTGTCTCACTTATCTTTAATGTTGGGGACAAAATCATTTATTGCCATAGGGACGAAACAACTAAAAGTCTGGTCCCCTTTTTTCGCGAAAGTTTTGAAAAGAATGCCCATCCAGACATAGTAAAGAGTTTGCCACATTTATGGGACTTACAGCAAAATCAGCTAATAAAACAGTGAATCACAAAAACACACCGAAATTCTATAAAATTTCGGTGTGTTTTTAGAACGCACAGATTTTTCATTGAAATGTCGACCTGTTTTTATATCTGATGCAGAATCTGCTCAGGCTGCAAGAGGCAATCCTGAATAAGAGATGTAGCCACCAACATATTGTGCAATAGTGCCTTGCCATGAAATTGGCAGAGTAAGAAACAAAGTATCTAATCTGGCATCATCAAAATAGAACAATTTGTTGCAAAATTTAAATCCTGATATCCACATCGCTCAAGTTAGCCTCTAAGTTCTGAAGGCAGTTATAGCTGACTTAAAGGGCGATGTAACAAGCAATTGGAATTATGCAAGAAAATTATTTTTTAAAATAAGGACTATCAGGATTTTTTTTTAAAGCTTGCTCTGCTGTTAAAACAAGCCCCTTAGCAGCCATTTTCTCAATTCTACTCCAAAACTCTTGCTCACGCTCCTCTTCCGTTCTAGAATCATCGTTTCTAAGTTCAGAACGTGTTGCAATTTCAAGTGGAGTTCCTCTCTTTAAATACTCAGGAGGTTCTTCAGCCGGTTGACCAATAGGAAAGGGGAGAGGTTGTGATTCAGACATATGAAGAAGCGTAGTTGTCCCAGCTATGAATATTTTACTTAAAACTAAATGGCTTTGAGACTGAACAAGTCTTTGCATTGACCTTCCCTCCCAGGCAGTTCGTGAGCAAGATGCTGTAATAACAGAGGTGACTCGAACTGAAGTTGATGGTATTAATCCAATCATAGCATTCTATGTAAGTAAATGAGCGTTTTTCTGAGTCCAAAAATCTGCATATCTCTTTTGGACTTATACCGAAAGTGTTTCAAAATTTGGTTTTTGGCTTTAGAGAAAGCTCTAAGGGGTTCGACGATCACAAAAGGGTTAGTATGAGGCGATACAACCCCTTTTTTGATCGATCGAACCTCAGGGCTTTCTCTAAAGCCAAAAACCAAATTTCGAAATACTTTCGGTATAATATCGTTTTATCAAAAAAACAACAGAAAAGCCACTAAAATCATAGATCTCTAGCAGACACTGAAAATAAACACCTGTTTTCAAATCGATTTTATAATTTTAAGCGTTTTGTGGGATACTTTCTCGATAACAACTATGTGTTCTCACCTTTCCAGTTCTATTACACACACCAACAACGACTTGGGATATATTACCTTCGAACAGAACATTCCCCCTTCCGCTAAAAGAAATTCGCTCTTGAGCGCCTTAATCCCACGTTTTCCGAAGGGCATTACCCATGGCATCGAGCACACTGTGGATAATGGTGTAAGACTCATCTTCAGAGAATTTCGTTTCGTGTCCGCCATGCGGTATGACCAAAGTTGTACTTTTTCCACCTTTAATGTGTATCGTTGTATGAGAGCCATGAGTCGATAAATAGCTTTTAATATTGGGGGTAGATTGAATCATACGCGTGATGAGGTTCACAAGAGATGTATAATTTTTTTTCCCATGGAGCCTGATAGCGTTGAATTTTTCTTTCATAAAGGCAGCTTTTCTTGCTTGAAAGTCGGAACGGTTAATCTCTTCTTCAATGGCCGCAACTTGACCCTTTTTATTTTTCTTTTTTTTGGCTCGATTTGCTTCTTCTTGTTGTCTTTGTAGCTGAAGCTTGTCCCACTCTGCTTGGTAATTTTTCTCCATGATTTGTTCAATCGCTGAAAGCGTTCTTTTTTTCATTTCAGTAAAAGGGTTTGTCGAAGGAGATAAGACTTCAGGCATCTCCTTGCTGCTTTGCCCGTTCAAATCTAAGGCAAAGGTTTCTTCGCGATGTAATTTCTCAAGTGCTTCCAAGCAAAGCAACGTGACAATGAGCCTTTCCTCTTCCTCTTCTTCATTGGGCATAGGAATAAATAGATAGTCTTCTTGTTGATTACGCAGGATCTCTTCAAGTTGGGGTTTTAGGATTAAAATCACAAGAGCGAGAATATCATAATGGTTCTCTGTGAGCATGTGATCGGCTATCTTGGTATACTTCATAGGTGTTATAAGACCTACATGGAATGGGAAAGGTGTGTTTTCTCCAAAGATTCCCATGACGGAGGTTCGATATGGAAAGTCATTGAACTCTGGGGTAATGGGGCTTGGGTTTGTCACTGCATGCACGAGACACCCACTTCGTTTTTCTTGCACTCCTCGATTAAATAAAAACATTTGCTCCCCTATCATATAAGGGGCAAAGGCGTGGGTTTGACTCCCATAGGCTATGAGTATAACTTCAAGTCCCGTAGTTTGAGGATTAGTGGCGATGGGAAAAAAACCATTGTCATCTGGATAAAAAAAGAGAAGACCTCCTGATTCACAGGGATATGATTTAAAATCGGTAAGTAGATTGTGCGTATGCAAAGTCAACATCAGATGATGAATGACTTGTTGAAAGAGTTTAAAACACGGCTCAAAATGTGTCTGGTAATACTTATGTTTGATAGGGCTACCAGTGTTATTATCCACTGGCTCTTGTGGATGCTTTTCCATTATTTGATTTTTAATGATTTCATTAAACCAGCGAGACACATCAAAGCATTCATTCCCAAAAGTCGCGATAGACGCCTTGATCGATTTTAATGTTTTGATGTCTTTCTTTGTCTTAGAGGTGAGGGTGTCGTTATAATATAGTTTTTGTATGACTGCAATAGATCTTGAAATTTCAAGCTTTAAAGTTAATTCGTTATATTTATATCGTTTTACATTTTTTATGAAAAAAGCGGCTCTTGTGCTTAAGAAATCTTCAATTTGTTGAAAGGCACTTTGAGACAGCTTTATAGTTTTACTCTGTAAGTGGTCAAGGGGGTTGAAGGGCTGACTTCCAGCTGGTGTTCGAGTAGCGG
>JABDAE010000027.1 GCA_013289325.1 Chlamydiota bacterium | reverse complement strand
AGGGGCAGGTATGTCAGAAAATATTCAGCATGATATGACGCAGTTTGATAAGTTGACGATTAAAATTGCATCAGATGACGTCATCCGCAATCGTTGGTCGAGGGGGGAAATTAAAAAACCTGAAACGATCAATTATCGTACCTTCAAGCCTGAAAAAGGTGGACTTTTCTGTGAAAAAATCTTTGGACCCACAAGAGACTGGGAATGCGCTTGTGGTAAATATAAAAAGATTAAACATAAAGGAATTGTGTGCGATCGATGCGGAGTAGAGGTGACTCTTTCTAAAGTCAGAAGAGAGAGAATGGCCCATATTGATCTAGCTGTTCCTGTTGTGCACATTTGGTTCTTTAAGACGATGCCATCAAGAATTGGCAATGTATTGGGAATGACGGCTGCAGACCTTGAAAGAATTATTTATTATGAAGAACATGTCATTGTGGATCCGGGCAATACAGAACTTCAGAAAAAGCAACTTTTAAATGATGTTGAGTTAAGAGAAGCGCAAGAGCAATATGGTAAAGATGCCTTTGTTGCCAAAATTGGCGCTGAAGCCATTTCAGATTTGCTTACCACAGAAGATTTACTCACTTTAGTCGTCGATTTAAAAGAAAAGCTAAGAAAAACTAAGTCGATGCAAGCAAGAACCAAGCTTGCCAAACGGCTAAAAATTGTAGAAAGCTTTGTTAATTCTACTAATAAGCCGAGCTGGATGGTCATGTCTTGTGTCCCTGTCATTCCGCCTGAGCTGCGCCCGCTTGTCCCTCTTGATGGAGGTCGCTTTGCAACATCTGATCTTAACGATCTATATCGACGCGTGATCAACCGCAACAATCGCTTAAAAGCCATTTTAAAATTAAAAACTCCTGAAGTTATCGTTCGCAACGAAAAGAGAATGTTGCAAGAGGCTGTCGATGCTCTATTTGATAACGGGCGGCATGGGCACCCAGTAATGGGCGCAGGTAACAGACCTTTGAAGTCTCTTTCTGAAATGCTAAAAGGTAAGCAAGGGCGTTTCCGTCAAAATCTTCTCGGTAAGCGCGTCGACTATTCTGGACGCTCGGTGATCATAGTCGGTCCTGAATTAAAGTTTAACCAATGCGGTTTGCCAAAGCTCATGGCACTTGAACTTTTTGAGCCCTTTATTGTGAAGCGCTTAAAAGACTTAGGACACGTTTATACAATTCGCTCTGCTAAGAAGATGATTCATCGCCATGCTCCGGTTGTTTGGGACGTGCTTGAGGAAATTATTAAGGGGCATCCTGTCCTCTTAAACCGCGCGCCTACCTTGCATAGATTGGGGATTCAGGCATTTGAACCTATCCTAATCGAAGGAAAAGCGATTAGAATCCACCCGCTGGTATGCGCGGCATTTAATGCCGACTTTGACGGTGACCAGATGGCAGTTTACGTTCCTCTTTCGATTGAAGCGCAACTTGAAGCTAAGTTATTGATGATGGCGCCAGATAATATTTTCTTACCCTCATCTGGTAAACCTGTAGCCGTACCTTCTAAGGATATGACGCTTGGTCTTTACTACTTGATGTGCGATCCGATGTATTTTCCGGAAGAACATGGAAAAAAGACGCGCATTTTTAAAGACTCTCAAGAGGTGATGCAAGCGCTTCACAGCTGCGAAAGCTATAACTGGCATGAAGGTAAGCAACCAGAAGCTACCTACTATAACCGCGGTATTAGACTCCATGAGCTTATTAAGCTAAGAACCGATGATGGCAGCATTATCGAGACAACTCCTGGGCGTGTTCTTTTCAATACCATTGTTCCAAAAGAATTAGGGTTTCAAAATTACAGCTTGCCGCAAAAGAAGATGGGCGAGCTTATCATGTCGTGCTATAAGAAAATTGGACTTGAAGCGACGGTGCGTTTCCTTGATAACTTAAAGAACCTAGGGTTTTCTGAAGCGACGAAGGCCTCATTATCTATGGGTGTATCTGATGTCCTTATCCCAAAAAACAAGACAAAGATCATCGATGAGGCTCACGCTCGCGTAGCAGTCGTTCAAAAGCAATATGAGGACGGGATTATCACGGAAGGGGAGCGCTTATCGCGCACAATTAGCATTTGGACAGAAGTCTCTGACTCCTTGTCTGAAGAGCTATTTAAGCTCATCAGTGAAGTAAAAGATGGGAAGAAGAATCCTCTTTACCTCATGATGGACTCCGGTGCAAGAGGTAACAAGTCGCAGATTAAGCAGCTTGGCGCTTTGCGCGGTTTGATGGCTAAACCTTCCGGAGAAATTATTGAGTCTCCAATTACTTCTAACTTTAGAGAAGGACTAACAGTTCTTGAGTTTTCTATTTCCTCTCACGGCGCTCGTAAAGGGTTATCTGATACTGCGCTTAAGACTGCTGACTCAGGTTACTTGACAAGGCGTCTTGTCGATGTAGCCCAAGATGTCATCATCACAGAGTTTGAATGCGGCACATTAAATGGCATTGAAGTCTCTGCAATCAAGCAAGGACAAGAAGAGCTATTGCCATTAAAGGATAGGATTTTTGGACGCACAGTGTGCGATGATATCTATCTGCCCGGCGATAGCACGAAGGTACTTGCAAGATCGGGCGATACATTGACCCGTTTGCAGGCAGAAGATATTGACGACTCAGGCATTGAAAGCATTAAAATACGCTCAGTGCTTACCTGTGAGACAAAGCGAGGTGTTTGTGCCAAATGTTATGGCATAAATCTTGCCAATGGGCGCAATGCAAGCCTTGGTGAAGCAGTCGGAATTATCGCTGCCCAATCAATTGGTGAACCTGGAACACAGCTGACGATGCGTACGTTCCACTTAGGGGGTATTGCATCTGCCGGTTTGACTCCTGAAATTGTGTCGGATAATGACGGTATTTTGGTTTACACAGGCCTTCGCACAGTGCAAAATGATGAAGGGCATTGGATTGCTTTAAATAAGAATGGCTATCTCAATATTGTCCGCGATGAGGGAAGACCTCTTGAGGAATATAAAAAGTTACTTGGGACTAAGTCAATTGAGCCGTTGCAATCGTTTAAGGTAGAACTTGGAACAAAAATTCTGATTGCAGATGGATCTAAAGTCAAACCCGGTGTGAAAATTGCAGAATGGGAGCAGCATAATATCCCAATTATTTGCGATCGCCCTGGCTATGTGAAGTATGAAGACCTTGTAGAAGGAATTTCAACTGAGCGTGATGTAAATAAGCAAACTGGACAATCAGAACTTATTGTCAAGCAACACCGCGGTGAGTTACATCCTCAAATTGTCATTTATGCAGACAAAACATGTGAAGAACTAATCGGTACTTACCCACTCCCAGCGAGTGCGATTATTTCGGCAGAAGAAGGGCAATATGCGACGGCTGGAACGCTGCTTGCTAGGTTGCCAGGCGTTGCGATGAAGACGAAGGATATTACCGGTGGTCTTCCCCGCGTTGCCGAGCTTTTTGAAGCACGCAAACCAAAAGATTCTGCTGAAATTGCCAAGATCGATGGGATCATTGACTTCCGCGGCGTGCAGAAAAATAAGCGCATTGTCGTCGTACACGATGAGGAGTCGGGGATGGAAGAAGAACATCTTATTCCACATACCAAGCACTTGATTTGCCAGCGCGGTGACCATGTTGTGAAAGGCCAACAGCTGACAGACGGCGTTGTGATCCCTCACGAAATTCTTGAGATCTGCGGACCGAGGGAGCTACAAAAGTATCTTGTCAATCAGGTTCAAGAGGTATATCGCCTTCAAGGTGTAGACATCAATGATAAGCACATCGAAATTATCGTGCGTCAAATGCTCAAGAAGGTGCGCGTCGTTGAACCAGGCGATACGACCTTAACATATGGCGAAGAGATCGATAAGAAAGAATTTGAAATTGAGAATGCAAAAGCAACCAAAGATGGGGGTAGAGCTGCGCAGGCAACTCCAGTCTTACTTGGGATTACTAAGGCATCGCTTAGCACAGAGTCCTTTATTTCAGCGGCATCATTCCAAGATACAACGCGCGTTCTTACGGATGCAGCGTGTTCTGGCAAAGAAGATTCGCTGCGTGGATTTAAGGAAAACGTGATCATGGGTCATATCATTCCAGCTGGCACTGGCTTTCAGCGCCATAGGGATGTGAAAAAATTTGTCGATCGCGAGATTGCAGCAGCCCTTGTCTTTGACTTTGACGATGAGATTGAAGATGAGTTAGCAGCTGTCGATGAGTGATGCATCAATGGACTAGTCTACTTGAGGTATATCCAAACAACCTTTTGAGGTTGTTTGGGTATAAGTAATAGACTTCTTTCGAAACTGTAATCCCGTGCCCGTGTCTCTGTCCGCCCTTTCCCGATTAATTTTTTCGTTGAGCCATTTTGACCAGAATCGATACTATTCGTACTATCAGTTTTAATTTAACCTAGATCCGGCAGTTCGAGATGCTAAATTGGCGCAAGATCTTGAATTAGAATCACTTTGCAATGGGGTGGGACATTTCCAGAGGGTGTTGGACCACCCCATTGCAAATGATTCTGGTTCAAGAGATTGCGTTAAGTTGCCGTCTCCAACTGCCGGATTTAGGTTTAACTCGTAGAAATGAGCCTTAAAAAAGATTATATAAGGATTTTTTATGCCAAAAATTGAAGGAACGTCAACTACAGCCATCTATTCTCCTATCCGCTATAATTATGCGGAATTGGAAAAGAAAATCACTCAAGAGGAGCAAGCTGAAGATGAGGATGGCTGCGTAATCACCAGTGAAAGAAGGCGTTATAACGAGATGCGAACACTCCTCATTTCTGAGATGAAAAAGATCGTTGCTGATGGGAAGCAAAAAGGGGTAGATCCAAAAGTATGTGAACGGAAAATCAATTCAATGATTGCCGATCTAGCGAATCTTAAAAATGCTTTTTATCAAGGCAACGAAGAGTGTAAACGTTTACAAAGTGAGGTTGAAAAAACGCAGAGAACCTTTCAAACGCGCATTGAAGAGGGAAAATGTCAATCTCGATTAACATTTGTAAAAGATAAATCTCCCATAGGAGGGGCTCATGACTTTGAAAGTGCAACGGGATTTTTCCTGGAAAAGCTATCTCCTAACTATCGAACAACAGATGGCGCGCCTAATCTCTTTGATCAAGTGACGTGCGGCTCCGATCTTCTCATTAAAGGCGCTGCAGGGAAAGCAAAAGAAGCCTTTTGCGGGAGTAGATTTGCTTTTGACGCTCTTTGCCGCTCGAAAGCGAAAGAGGAAGCGGAAGTGGGGTCTAGAAAAGTTTTAGTGCTATCGGGGCTGGATGACAATGGAGAAACGCTGCCTTATCGATCTAAAGAAAATGTGAGAGCCTACATGCAATTAACAAGCGCTGGTAACACAGTACAATACGAGTATGTATCTAGTGCAGAAAGCGTATGTCGTGCAGTCACAATGCAAAGAGACATGAAAATTGATACGCTTATTATTCGCGCTCGCACAGATGAACATGGGGTCCGTTTTAGTAAAGATCAGGTCTTTCGAATAGCTTTTGATACTGATACGCCTTTTCTTCCAAAAGGTTGTTTGAAGGGAATGCAGCCTAGCTCCACTATGATTTTAGATGCCGCTTTAGCGGATAGAGTCAATTGGAAAGAAAATAGGGACTTCGTGCATCATCTTCTTAAGAGGACGCATGAAATGAGCTGCGCGGTTTATCCCACCAGTATATCTTCGGGATTAACATTGACATATGAGCCACCACAGGAGAGGAAAGAAAAATTTGGAGAGGGTAGGTTATATGGGCCTGGATATAATACGTATGTGTCTGGCATGAGGGTCAACTTCAGCAACCAACATAATCCGCATGCGATGGAGGTCGATGACAATCGAGAGTATTATGATGGAACAGCTGAAAAATTCTGCGTGCGCGAAAAACCAAAAGCTCCGCCTGTAGATCTAAGCAAAGACATGAGCCACCATCACGAATGGATGAGCGATAGTGATTAATAAACTAAAAAAACTTCGCCAGCTGCTGGTTCCACCAGGGTCTTCACGAGAAGCATTTTATGTAAGGTTCCTTCGCCCTAAAGCTGTCTTGCTTTGCATCAGGATGAAGGTGGCTTTGATCGGTTTCAAAAAAACGACAGTGAGCGTCACTCATAGCCAACGCTATAGAGCAGAAGATGTCAAAAATGTTCTGATTGTAAAAGCCGATCATATCGGCGATTTTATTATGGCATTGCAGGCATTCAAAATTCTGCGTCAGGGGTTTCCAAATGCTTCTTTCACCTTGCTATGTGGCCCATGGAATAAAGAATTTGCAGAGGGTACATGTCTATTTGATCGTATTATATATATAAATGTTTTTCAAGGTTCAGGAAAAGTGTCTGATCCTATTCCTTTCGATCCTACCCCCATATTAAATGCCGATTTACCGCAATTCGATGTCGCGATAGATCTAAAAGTGGAACGGGAGACGCGCTTTTTGCTCAACTATATCAAAGCATACTTCAAGGCAGGGTTTGATGCGCAAGTCTTACCGAGAGACATGAGTTTTGTGTTACCCATTCCCGGCATGACTATTCATGGCCACCCAAACGAAGCAAGGCACACGCGAACGTTATTGTCTATGTTAGCAAGTGGTGTTGTAAATGCTTTTGAAAGCCAAAAAGCAACGATTGAACAGTTAAATAATATCGCAACATCTCTTTCTCTTACTACCACGCAGCTCCCGAAACTTCCGCGCAAAAGTGGTCCTACTATTGGCATTAATGTCGGATCAACAGCATCCACCCGCAACTGGCCTTTAAAATATTATATCGAGCTGATCAAAAAACTCATTGCTGAAAAAGATGTCACCATCGTTTTGTTCGGGGGAAAGCAGCAACAATTGGAAAATGAGCAAATCCTTGCTGAGATCTCGAGACATGATGATATAATCCTTGATTTAGCTGGCAAAGTGACGCTGCTTCAATTTGAGGTTTTACTTAAAGGCATCGACCTTTATATAGGCCACGATACTGGGAGCACACATCTTTCAGCATCGCTTGGAAGGCCAACACTTTGTCTTTATTCGGGCACAACACCGTATGAAAGTTACGGCCCCTTAGGTGATAAGGTGACCATCATTAAGGTACATCATCTTCCCTGTTCACCATGTGGTTTGAAAGATGTCGATATGTGTAAGTTCCAGCATCGCTGTATGCGCTCAATTACTGTTGATGATGTGATGAAGGAAATCATGAGGATCGTCGAATTAGCCTAGATCCGGCAGTTCGAGATGGCAAATTAATGCAAGATCTTGAATTAGAATCACTTTGCAGTGGGGCGGGACATTCCCGATTGGTGAAGGACCGCCCCACTGCAAATGATTCTGGTTCAAGAGATTCATGTCAAGTTAGCGTCTCCAACTGCCGTTTTTAGGTTCAAGAGATTGCGTTAAGTTGCCGTCTCCAACTGCCGGATTTAGGGTTAGGGATCGTAAAGAAATAATTTTCTCCTTACCGGTACTTACGGCCTTGAAATATCTACAAATAATGAGTCTATTTGTGTCTTTGCCTCGTTTTTACCGAGTGTACCGCTTAGAATGCTCCTATGTATCTCGATGTATTTTAGGATAAGCTCTTTCTTTTTCAAAGAGTTCGCCGATGATGGCAATGAAAGGGCGAGGCGCTCTTTATCCGTTTGATCAACTTGAAGACCAAAATATTCAAGAGAATAGGCAGTTGAAATTGGCTGAAGAGTTTTGCAAGTGTCAAGCATGCTTAATAGCTCATCACGACTAAGCTTCCAGGGAATAAAATAGGGAGCCGTCATTGAGACATCCTTTGAAGCGGCAATTTTAAAAAGAGCTAAAAGCTGTAATTTCTGTAGTCCGGGCCGTAGGAATAAATCTAAGGCCTGTACTTTATGTGCAATTAAGGCAGCTGCAATTGAAAGAGTTGTCTCTTCATGCGCCCATGTATGTACTTGCTCTCTTGTCGTATATAAGTTTGCAATTTCAAGGCGGGTTTTGTCATCGACAATTTTTTGATTATAATGATAAAAAAGCCATGGATTGCAGCTTAGCTCGTTGTATGTTTTGGCGTTATGTTTTAGTAAAAGGACGATCTCTTCATCTTTAATCAATTGTAGCTTGGCTATCAGTTTTACACGCGAATCGCTAGGTGTAATAGATCCTAGACTTTTTAAATTTCCATCTGCAATCATCGAGGACATAAAATATTTGGCAAGACTTAATTGGCTTTTCTCTGAACAGCTAGCATTGGTTGTATTAATTAAAGCTGTACATTGACTTGTATTTAATACAATATTTTTATTAACAAAAATAAAATTTTGTATCGCACTTGGGAGTGATTTAAATTCTTGGTAGCTTAGTTCTAACCAACCAATGGCAGACATGTAATAGTCGATGATTTCAAACATCTCAGGGATTTGAAAGATATTTCGGATATAATCTAAAAGAGGACTATCTTCTGTTCTTAATTCTTGTACCCGGTCCGAAAGCAATGCATAAATATGACTCGGTAGGATTGTGTCTTTTTTTGATAAGATGATACATATTTCTTTAAGTATATCGTGCAGGAATCCTCTCTCTGGAATAGAGGCATTCTCTAAACGAGTAATCGTTGGAGCCGCAGTTTTTTGTATGGCATGGCTTGAGTGGCCCCTTTTTTTTCTGGCATCTTTTATGTGGCCTTGAATCTCGTTTAGCTCTTTAAGGCTCCTTGATGAATGCCTTGGAAGTTCATGTGCTGGTTGTTTAGCATGGATGGCTGAATCTGATTTTGTGCTTATAGAGCCTTTTGATCTACTAGGCGATAGTTTTTTTTTAATATGACTTTCACTTTTACTTCCAAGCGCATCTTTAGGACTTGGTGGTAACTGATCTAATAACATACTTATTTCTGCAGGATTTACTTTGAAAATATCACAATAGGGAAGTATTTTCCGTCCATGAATTTGACAGCATGTTTTAACGAAATCAATGTGATCCTTAGGATTTTTCACATACTGTTTAAAGAGGAGCGCAGTTTTATCAATATCTTTTTTTGCGACAGCTGTTAAGGCTTCAAAAAGCCCGTCTTTTTCTAAGTGAAAATGGTCTAAGTAGTCTGCCGCATCGATGTTGGCTTCTATACATGATACGGCTAAGCTCGTTAAGACGATGTGGTTTTTTATGCCCAATTTTTGGATGTTTAAAGCGACATAAATGTCTTTATTTCGCGCGAGTAATTCAGCGACAACAAATACATTTGGGATGTTTAGCTTAAAATGATTAAAATTATCGATGAGCTCCCTTGGACAAAGAGTTGCGCAAATTTTTGCAAGGCTAAAGGATGTGTCAGGGCTAATATCTAAGTGCTTCATACTACTGCATATGTATGTGGGAAAGACCTTAGCGATCTCTTCAAGTGTGTCGCTTGGAATATTGACCCCAAAGTATCCATCCAATTCCACATCGCGAATCGCTCGCACTTTTGAGTGAATCTTTAAAAGTTCAAAAATTTGTTGTTTATCGGTAATCCGCAGGGTGGTCAAATGTGTGGGAGATAACGATTTTGTATTAGCAATGAGCTTTGCAAGCGCAAAGGAGACCCGTTTTTTTTTGGTTAGATCTGTTATTTTTTCGATTGTTTGAATCAACGGCAGATATTTAGGGATTGCACACCGTGTATCTTCGAAGAAATCATCACGCACATATTGACGGTAATTATTCTGTTGCATACCAATGGCATGAAGGAGGATATACTCTTCATACGAAATTTCTTTAAAGTCTGTTTGGCTTAAGAAGTTAATATAAACTTCAACTAAAAGGAGGAAGTCAGGGAGGGTTTGTTGAGGTGAGCTTTCCTTGCTGATACTAGTTGATGAGGTAGACATATGGGCCACTTCAAATGCGATTTTTATCTTTTTCAATAATGGCAGCCAATATGGATCTTCTGCTCTTAGTTCCTTTACATTATCTGCGATAAAATGAAGGGTTTGTTCCATCTTATGTTTACCGCCTTTTGTCCTGGCGTCATAAGATGTGCGAGATAAATCATATAAGGTAGAGCGAAAATCTGTTTGAGGGGGTATTTGCATTGCCATGTCAATATTAGATCCCTTGCGTAATTACATTTGCTTGCTAAAATTGCTCTCTTTGAGCGAATTTATTGCTAAATTTTCCAGCCATATGTTTACATATGCCCTCAAAATTTATCAATAAATTCGCTCAAAAATCATCAATTTTTTCCGCAAAAGGTTTTTTTTATAAATTTTTAAAAATTGCTGTATTTAGTTGTAAAATAATATTCATTTTTGGTAAGATTCTAATTGCTACTTAATAGTTAAGTAGATTAACAAAGTGTTTGCGTTTTGTGATTTTTATTTAATTTTTATATTTAAAAAAGGAAGGTAAATAATGACTAGTTCAGTAACTGGTGTTTATGGAAGAGGGATTTACGTCGATGAGAAAGAGAATACTATTTTCTTCGACAATGACGATATGAACCTCAAAGTAGAAGAAAAAGTCATTGAACAACTTAAAAGTAAGATGTTTAATCGTATTGGGGTTGGTTACAAAAAAATGTACTTAGGCACAATTTTAGATGATATTGCGAATAACTTTCAGGCGCCAAAGATCCTTGATTTGGACTTATTTAATCCTCATGAAGACTTACAAGAAAATGAAGCGAGTGTAAGGAAAATTTTTTCTAACTGGAAAGATAAAGAAGTGGAAGTACTTTTCCGTCTAAATAAGACTGTTCTTAGGACATTTAAGTTATAATTTCTAAAATCTATAAGGAAAGGATATATATGAGTGGTGTCACCCAATTGTTAAGTCAAGCGTTTTGTCAAGCGCTTTGCTCAGACATTAAGATAGGAGAACATCCTGATGGAAATGTGTGGATGGTACATGCTAATCTCCTTCCTTTACAGGTGGCAGCGAAGATCATTTTATCCACTAAGCGCTGTCCATTAATTTCTCCTAATCGCCCCGATGGTCACATCGAATTCTCTCTTGTCCCATATGCACTGCCTGATCGCTTTAAGAAAGACGTATGCGAGCAAAAAGAGGTTCCCTCTTCCCTTTTTTGGCAGGCGATCGAATCGAAAAAATCCCATTATGTTGAACAACATAATGTGGATTTTGAGGGAAAGACATTGGGAAAAAGTACTGAAGAGTTCAAAAATGAAATGATAGAGCGCTGCGACCAAATTAACCCCCTATTACTTGAATTAGTAGAACATATTCCAAAAGGTCTTGCAATAGATTTAGGATGCGGCAGAGGGGCGCATTCATTTTACCTTCTCTCAAAGGAATGGAAAGTGATGGCGATGGATTTTTCTCCAAAAAGTCAAGAACTTGTGACACAAGAATTGACGAATGAAAAGGAGGAGGCAAAAAGCCGATTTACCTTCATCCAAGGGGACATTACAACAATGGAGTTTCCAGAAAAACAAGTTGATCTTATTGTCTGTCAAGATGTTCTCCCATATATCTCTCCAAAAAAGTTAAAGAGCTTAATGGCAAAAATTCATCACGCTCTTATGCCTCAAGGAAGATTCGTTGGAACTTTTTTCTTTCAACCTCAAGAAGACGTGAAGCATATTGTCCCCTTTATGGAAAGGGCTGCAGGCGCACACTTTTATCCTGAAGAGTACTTAGGGCAAGCTTTATTAACGCATACGGGCTTTGAGCTGGAAGAGGGGGTCGTCAGGCAAACTTCTGGATTTCCAAGGAGTTGCTTTCAATTTGTCGCAAGAAAAATATAGGTGTCGGTATGAGGCGGTTTAGATTCTTAATTATTTTCTTCCTTGCCTCTTATAAAGCGTGTATCGCAGAGGAGGCAAGCCTTTGTCCAATAATTTTAAATTATATCCAAATGCATTTACCAGAATCTGGAATATTAAGAAATTCTGATGGATTTGTCTATGTTGACTTAGACGATGCGTATATTCACCAATTGGTGACGTTCATTGAACAAGAGGGATTTCAAGAACCTCCTTATTTTGGCAAAGATTTAGTGGGTGCTCACATCACTGTGATTTATCCCAATGAAATCGAAAAATATGGGATTGAAACCATACAAGAAACAGGGAGGACAATTCATTTCGTTCCAAACACATGTCAAGCGGTTCGCCCTCCTACATGGCAAGCCATTGATGAAGTTTATTTTGTCGTTGTAGATGCCCCAGAGCTTGATGCGATTAGGGAAAAATATGGATTGCCAAAAAGAGAGTATGCTTTTCATATCACGATCGGTATCAAGCCTTATTAATGTCCCGCCCCATTGCAAAGTGATTCTAATTCAATATCTTGCGCCAATTTAGCATCTCGAACTGCCGTTTCTAGGTTTAACCTAAATCCGGCAGTTGGAGACGGCAAATTGACGTAATCTTTTGAGCTATAATCGCTTCTGGCGGGGATCGCCTTCACCATTAGGGAATGTCGATCCTCGCCAGAAGCGATTCTAACTCAAAATCTTACATCACTTTGCCATCTCGAACTGCCGGATCTAGGTTTAATAAAGGATAGGTTATTGACTTATACTTCGCGGTATCTCCGTTGTTGAGATACATATCGCGAGTTATCGGCTTATATTTCGCGCTATCTCATTTTTTTATTGACATATCGCGAAAGTGGACAATAGCAAAAACTTTAATTACGCAAGAAGTCTATTAAATAACTGCCGCCATACCCCCTAACATGCGGCTTATCTCTTCAAGGTGCTGGTCTTTATCAAGGCATTCAGCCTTTGTGACTGTGCGGCCATCGATCTCTTGCTTTGAGATGCGGATGTGGTGCTTTGCAAATTGTGCAACTTGTGGAAAATGGGTGATGCAAAGAACTTGGTGTTCCTTGGCGATATCGCAAAGGGCGCCTCCCACAATTGTCGCCGTTTTGCCACCAATGTTGGCATCGATTTCATCAAAGATCAAAGAGGGGGTTTTTTCTTTACCCGCTAAAGTCGATTGCAAGGCGAGCATCATTCTAGATAATTCCCCGCCACTTGCGCACTCTTTAAGAGACACTCGATGTTCGCCGACATTGGGTGTGATGTAAATTTCTACTTTATCATCGCCATGTGAGGTGCGGCTATGGGCTGTGACTTCAATATCGATTGCGACTTTTTCCATATTAAGCGCATGCAGCTTTTGGCAAAGGGCTTTTGCAAGTTCAATTGCGGCTTGTTTTCTTTGCTCTGTGATTTTAGATGCTAAAGCATTTGATTTTTGCGATAGCGCTTGTAGTCTATGTTGAAGCGTTTCGATTTCGACATCAGCAGATTCTAGTTTTGAAAGCTTTTCTTTGCTAGCATTAAGATAGGCGTTAATCTCTTGGATAGTTTGGCCGTATTTTTTCTTGATTTTGGCGATCAGCTCGAGGCGTTTATTAAGATTTAAGGCGCGAGAGGGGTTGCTTTCAATCCTGCTTTCAAAAGTTTGCAAAGTTTGTAAGACATCTTCTAATTCAATTACAGCGCTTGCAAAAGTTTTGGCAGTCTCTTGAAGGGTTGGGGCAATTTCTACTAGGCCATCTAAGATAGACTTAGAGCGATAAAGCTGCTGTAAAATCGATTGCTTATCACCTCTTAAAAGTTGATTGATCTCATGTGATTTGTCAATCAACTGATCGGCATTTGTTAGCTCCGTATATTCTGCAAACACATCCTCTTCTTCTCCCTCTTGCAGACGGGCATCTTCTAGCTCTTCTATCTCCATGCGGCAGATCTCAATTTCCCGCATGCGCATGGCTTCGCTTTTGACGATTAAATCTAATTCTTTTCTTGTTTTATTTTCTTCTGCAAAGCACGAGGCAAAATCTGCAATTGCCCCGTTAAGATCTGCAAAAAGATCAAGAGATTGGCGATGATAGTCTAGGGAGAGCAGCTTTTGATTGGCGTGTTGGCCAATGATATCGAATAAGAGATCTGCTACCTTTTTTAAAAGCGTCAGCTGCACTTGGGTATGGTTTATAAAAGCTCTTGATTTTCCATTCATCCCAATTTCGCGCTTAAATCTAAGCTCAGAGCCTTTTTCGTGATCGATACCAGCTTCATCTAGTATTGCCTGCACTTCGGGGATTTTATCAATATCAAAGGTTGCTTCTACGGTCCCTTTTTCGCTGCCATGTCGAATGTAGGAGGGGTCGCTGCGTTTGGCGGCGAGAAGGTGCAAGGCATTGAGTATGGCAGATTTTCCAGCGCCACTTTCTCCTGAAATGACGTTAAAGCCATCTTCAAAGAAAATAATAGCGCTTTCCACTAAGACAATATTTGTTAAACGGAGCTCTTTAATCATGGGGTTGGTTTATCTTTGTAGGTTGTAAGTAGTATTTTGTTTAATTTTGCTTTTCCAATCTCTTGCAAATACCCATCGGTGTGCCATGCGGGGGCTTGTAGGACCATAAGAGGCTCTTCATTGTCCTTTGCTAATCTTACCTTGGAGTATCCGATAGGCGTGATTTCGATAGTATCTCCATTCATTTGATAAAGAAGTATTTTATCGATCGCTGCGCCGTTTTTGAACTCTGTTTTATTGGCCTCTACTTGCGCCTTAGTCACAGGCATTAGTTCATTAAAAATTCTGACAAGGGCATTTTGCTGCTCGAAATTTAAGGTATAAAGTTTATTATCCTGTTCAACAGCAATTCCCTTTACATCTGTTGGGGCGATACGGTTTGATGACGTCTTTTGCATTAACTCCGAGACGTTCATCATGAGGATGATGGCAAAACCTGCCAGTACCAAAGCCACCATCGCATATGTAGAGCGTTTATTTGAGACAAAGCTTTCTTTCATGATTTTACCTTAATTAATTGGTAATTGAGTCAAGGGTTTTAAAATGCATTTTGCCAACTTGTTCTAAAGACTTAAGTCCATGCCTTGATACGAAATCTTTTCCGGCTTGTATAGTCATTTTAGAGGCACCTTTTGGCAAAATCATTCCATATTGCTTTTCAAGTGACTTTAAGCCCTCTACAAAAGCGAAACGTGCAAGGATTGAGGCGGCTGCAACGACCAAATCTTCCTCTGCGCGATGTCTTTGCGAGACGTCTAACTCAACATTTTTTCTCTTTAGGGCATTTAAGACAAGACTTTCATTGCCGAACTGATCGACAATGATTTTTTTGCATCCCGTTTCATGGCTTAAATGTGCGATTACAGTGGCATGTCCCCAGGCAAGGAGGTGATTGAGATTTTTAAATTGGGCGATAAGTTCATTATATTTGAATGGATTTATCTTTACGATATAGTGTGGGTATTGATTAGAGATCGCTTTAGCAATTTTAGCAATTGCAGTATCGGAGAGCTTTTTAGAGTCGCAGACACCAAGAGATTTTAAGTTGCAAATCGCCTCACCATCTGCAAAAACTCCCGCAATGCAAAGGGGGCCAAAAAAATCTCCTTTTCCCGATTCATCAATTCCGATCCTTCCACTGAGATCGACATCGCGATCTGGCTCTTTAGTTTTGTAGTTGTAATTAAATGTCTTAAGGATTTCAGGTTCAAGATAAAACTCAATGAAGGCATTCATCTCTTTACCTTGAACAGTGAGTTTGCCGCTTGTGTAAAGCGTGCAAGAAACTCCCTTTTTCTTTGCAGAAAATTGGGTATAGGTTGGTTTTGTGATTTCAAACCCTTGAGATGAAAGATCTTCCATTATTTTGGAAGACATAGCAATATCGACAGTTGTGACAAAGGTTGTATTGTGCGGTTGGTCTTGCATATATCGTGTCCTCCTGTTAAGATTAATGCAAAGTGCAATAAAACGCAAAAAATTAGGTCGATTCCTTATGATCAATTCGAGGCTCTTATGATGAACGCGGGGCTAAAAGGTGTAGGATTAAAAGAGGTCGGAGAGGCTTTTAAACAATGCCGCTCTGAACGAAATATCTCTTTAAGAGAGGTAGAAAATGCTACATCCATTCGCATGTCTTATCTTCATGCTATTGAAGAAGGAGATGTGAGCAAATTGATCTCCCCAATTTACGCGCAAGGCTTTGTGAGGCAGTACGCGACATTTTTAGGGCTCGACGCCGATAGTATCATTAAGGCGCACCCGGAAGTGTTTACAACTCAGCGCGATCAAGAGTTTTCTTATGGCATAGGCACTTTAGAGGTGCGCGGCAACCCAGGTTCTGGCGTTAAGTGGGTGCCTAATGCTCTTTTCATCTTAGCCTCAGTTATCGTCCTATTTCTTGCCTGGTATGCTGCAAGATATTTAGAACTTATCTAAGGGATTGTCGTAGGGGATCGTCGTAGAAAATTTTATGCAACGTAAGTCCATGTGCTGGCGCTGTGATGCCGATATGTGTTCTTTTTTTGCTGTTTAGGATGTCGCAAATGGCCAAAGGCGCAATTTTGCCGCATCCGACATACACAAGAGATCCCACAATATTTCTTACCATCTTATAAAGAAAATGGTCGCCCAAGATTGAGATCGCGATCTCTTTATCAGATACTTTTTCGATATTAATTTGATAAAGCGTCCGTATAAAATCTTTGTAGGTGTGATTTTTTTTGACATTGCAAAACGAGGAGAAATCGCGCGTGCCAATAAGCAAAAAAGCCGCCTCTTCCATTAATTTAAGATCTAAGGGGCCATTAAAATGCCAAGCAAAGAGGCGATTTTTTGGTAATTGTACGTCGCCAAAGAAAATGCGGTAGCGATACTCTTTTGCTTTGCAATCGAGTGTGGGGTGAAAGGATAAATCCATCTCCTCTACATTGAGAGTGGCAATATCTTTGGGAAGCAGTTGATTTAGACTTGATTTTAAGCGTTTGAGATTAAGGGTATGATTTGAAGTGATAAAATTTATAATTTGCTGATCGGCATGGACGCCCGCATCGGTGCGGCTTGCCGCTTGCAACACGACTTCCTCTTGGATAATTTTCTGCAGCGCGTTTTGCAAGGCTTCTTCAATGCTTGGCCCCATTTTTGTTTTTTGCCATCCGAGATAAAGGGTGCCATCGTAGGCAAGCGTGAGTTTGATGTTTCTTGTAATAAGATGTACTACTTGTTATAATTTGCAACTTAAACAGCAATTCTCGCTATACCCCAGGGTTGCGTTACCCCTACCGGGGTTGCCTTACCCTCTAGCTATCTTCTTTCACCCCATTCTGGGGTTACTGAATTTTTAGCGGGAATTGCTTTTCTTAAGTAGGCGTTTCACATGAATTTTACTAGTCTTAAGTTTAATTTTCAAGTTCATCTTTTGCCCATGATTGGGCCTTTGATTATTACCTTAACGCTTTTTATGGCCCTAATTAAAAGCGGTTTTCTTCTCTGGCCGCTGCCTCTTGCGGCAGCCTTTGGTCTTTTGCTCTGCTTTCAATGGCACTGGCGTGGATTTATTGCTTCCATTGCACTTTTAGCAATGCTCACAGCGTATCATTTTACCCAAAACAGTTTTCAAGATTGGGTATGGGTAGTGGCTTTTTCATTATCAATTGCTTTTGCTTTACTACTAACGGTATTGACCATTGCCGAATCTCACCATAAGTGGGATTTGCTCAATCGACATTCTTTAGAGGAAAAGCAAACACTTATTGAAGTGAAAGAAATAACGAAAGATGCGTTTAAGAGGCATGAGGCAGAAAAAAATGCACTTTGCATGAAGGTTGAAGCCCTTCAAAGCGAGGTGATTACTTACGATGAGAAGCTAAAGGCGGCAGAAAGCCTTAAGCAGATTGTAAGAGATGAGCTAACAACGATGCATGAGGCTCAAGAAAAATTGTTGCAAGAGTTATATGAGGAAAGACAAAAAAAAACTGCCTACCAAGTATCTTTAGAGCCGCAAGTATCATTGGAATTATTCGAGCAGCTGCAAAGAACAAAAGAAAAAAATGAAGCGGATGCTGGCTTTAAGCTTTCGGCCATGGAACGGGAAAAAGCAAATCTAATGGCAACTAAAAATGCGTTTGAAGAAATGAATGCAAGGCTGAAAAATGAACTTGCCCTCATCCAAGAAAAGGTTTTGCAGCAATTGCAAAAGATTACAGGCTATGAGGAGACAATTAAATCTTTACAAAATAAAGTAGAAGAAAGTCATATTAAAGTGGCACAAGAGCCAGAAAATCAAGACATAAACAATCAAGAGATGAATCGGCTCAGTGGTCTTTACCATCAGCTTAAAAGCCAATTCCAGGAGAAGTCGTTGCTATTAGATAAGACAAGGCAGGAGCTATTTTTTACAGAAGAGAAGCTTTTGGCTCATCAAAGAGAAATGGAAGAGGAAAAGATGGGTGACGATCGCAAATTGCAATTGTTTTTTAAGGATGTCGTGACTTCCCTTGAAAAGGAAAACGCGGCGTTAAAGAGGGAATACGAGGAAGAAATTCAAGGGTTAAATGAGATCATCACCGCTGTGTTAGGGGGATAAAAGAAGATGTTAAATGTCATATTATCGTTGCTTTTAAGCACAATTGCAGTCTTTGTGACGGCGCATATTTTGCCAGGAGTTCGCGTGGCAAGCTTTGGAACGGCGTTAGTTGTCGCAGTTGTCATGGCGTTTGTAAACACGTTGATACGGCCGTTTATTTTGCTTTTAACGCTTCCTATTAACGTGCTGACGCTTGGACTTTTTACTTTCGTTATCATCGGGGGACTTGTGCTTTTTGTAAGCGCCATTGTTCCCGGATTTTATGTCGATGGCTTTTGGTGGGCACTTGCATTTGCCTTCGTATTAGCCGTTATTAGTGGCTTTTTGAATTCTTTGTTGTAGATCGAGGGGTGGGGGAACACTTTCCGTAGGTGACTTGCTTGTCGCTCGTCACACTACGGAATATGGTGAGTTTTTTAGTATTTGCTCGATTCGCGGCGAGGGAATGTTTTGCCAGTATTGGGCTTAGCCGCATTGGGTCTATTTGGACTCTTTCGGCTTGGGCCTTCTCTATTTGATTCGAATCTGCTGCTCGATTCCGCTCTGCGAGGTTCTTGTCTATTATATGCGGGTCGACTTACTCTTTCTTGACTAGGATTTTCACGTCTTGGTCTTTCAGAATCAAAGCTTGGTCTTTCTCTGCTTGGTCTTTCAGAATCAAAGCTTGGTCTAGCTGGCGCCCCACGATTATTATCTCTTTCTCTAAAATTCTGATCCCTGCCTCTAAAGCCTTGATCTTCTCTTTTGGGTCCGGAAAAGGGTCGTTTGCTAGATTGTTTTCTTGGCCCTTGTGAGGAATTACCGGGGCGTGCGCGTTTGACAGGTTCTAGTCCTGCGACTGTATGAGGTAAAATCTCTTGTCCGGTGAATTGTTCAATCTTTACGACGAGATGGCGTTCATTCACTGCTGCAAATGAAAGGGCAAGTCCTTGCGCGCCGGCTCTACCTGTTCGCCCAATGCGGTGCACATAGTCTTCTGCAGAGCGGGGGAGGTCAAAGTTGATGACGTGCGTGATCGATTGTACATCGATGCCGCGTGCTGCGACATCTGTCGCGATTAAAATTCGGATATCCCCTTGACGAAGCCTAGTGAGCGTTCTTGTTCTTTGTCTTTGATTCATATCGCCGTGTAAGGCTGCGGCCTTACATCCTCGCTCATATAGCTCATCGACAAGTTGATCGGCAAAGCGTTTGGTCGAGGTAAAGACGATCGCTTGATTAATCTCTGGATCTTCTAATAGGTGGTTGAGAAGTCGATATTTATGCCCTACGTCGTCGACGTAGTAAAGTCTTTGTTCAATATTTTCGTGTTTCTCATTATCTTGTGAGATTGTCACAACTGCTGGATCTTTTAATAAATTTTTCGAAAGCTTTAAGACGCTTCCTTGCATTGTCGCCGAGAGAAGCAGTGTTTGACGCGAGGTAGGTGTTGCCTTGGCAATCTGTTCAACAGGATCAATGAATCCCATATCCAGCATCCGATCCGCTTCATCTAAGATCAAGGTTTCAATGTGGGAAAGATCAACGCGCCCTCTTTCTATGTGGTCGATTAATCGGCCGGGTGTGGCGACGAGGATTTCACAGGCTCTTGAGAGTTGTCTATATTGGATAGGGTAAGGCGCTCCTCCATAAATGCACACTGTGTTCATTCTGGGTAAAAATGCGCTCCATTTAACGGCTTCTTCGGCGACTTGAATGGCAAGCTCTCTTGTGGGTACAAGGATTAAGACGCGTGGGGCGATACTTTTTGTGTTTCTTGGCGATTTAAGCCGTTGAATGACGGGCAAGAGATAGGCTGCTGTTTTGCCTGTTCCTGTCTGTGCTGAGGCGCGCAAGTCTTTGCCACTTAAGATGATTGGGATTGCTTGTTCTTGAATAGGAGTCGACTCTGTGAAGCCGGCTTTTTCAATTGCTTTTAGGATCTCTACATCTAGTTGTAAATCTTTAAAATTCATTATGTTTTTTTACTTTTGGTTGGGTGTAATGAAAAGTATATTATCACATCGATGAATTTAAAGATATAATTTTCTTGTGTTCAATCAAATGGCACGTGTTTGAACATCAAGAAGTTAACCACTTGTAGTTGCAAATGCAGGGCTATCCATTGCAATGCCCATGACATTCATTCCATTATCGACGTAAACGGTTGCGCCTGTAATTGCGGAGGCAAGCGGGCTTGAAAGAAATGCGGCTGTATTTCCTACCTCTTCAGCTTTTAAATCTTTGCAAAGCGGGGAGTTGGAGAGGGAGTAATCAAGCATTTTATCGACAAAGCCGATCGCTCTCGCAGCTCGACTGCGCAAAACTCCTGCTGAAATTGTGTTAATGCGGATTTGCCATTTGCGGCCAGCTTCCCAGCAAAGCGATCTCGTGTCACTTTCAAGAGCTGCCTTTGCAGAGCTCATCCCGCCGCCGTAGCCTGGAACTGCTTTTTCAGAGGCCATGTATGTAAGGGAAAGCACTGATGAATGAGGATTCATATGTGGGCCAAAGTGCTGAATAAGAGAGACAAGCGAGTATGCCGAAGCGCTGACAGCTGCCAAATATCCTTTTCTTGACGTCTCAAGAATTGGCTTTTGCACCTCTGGTCCGTTAGCTAAAGAGTGGATGAGGATATCGATTTTTCCAAAATCTTTAGCCACCTCTGCCGCAACTTCTTGGATCGTGTATTGGGATGCGTCTTTATAGCGTTTATTTTCTTTTATCTCTTCGGGGACATCATTTGGGTTATCAAAGGCAGCGTCAAGAGAGTAGATCTTTTCGATATGCATTAAAGAGCCATCGGAAAGGCGTCTTGATTCGTCAAATTTGCCTGCTTGAAGGCTTGTTGTAAAAATTCTCATCATCGGCGTCCATGTGCCGATTAAAATTGTAGCACCAGCTTCTGCTAAGGCTTTTGCGATGGCAAAGCCATAGCCTTGATCGTCTCCAACTCCTGCAATAAATGCCACTTTTCCTTTTAAGTTGATCGCTAACATGAGACAGACTCCTTACTTTTAAGAGATTTTTATAAAGCTTAACGAAACAAGAGCTCAAAAGTCAAGCTTGAGAAGAACTTCTCTATTCTGATAGAATAGCTAATCAATAAATTGAGGGTAAAAGATGGATAAAGCAAAAGTTGTAATTATTGGATCAGGACCTGCTGGTTACACAGCGGGCATTTATGCGGCAAGAGCTAACCTTGAGCCGGTCATTTATGAAGGCTTTTACAGCGGTCCATCAGGTGGTCAGCTGATGACGACGACAGATGTTGAAAATTATCCGGGATTTCCAGAAGGGATCACAGGACCTGCTCTTATGGATAATTTCCGCAAACAAGCGCATCGCTTTGGATCGATATTATTGCAAGATGATGTAGTCTCTTTAGACCTTTCAAAACATCCCTTTATCATCAAAGGAAAAAAAAACACCCACGAGGCTTTGTCAGTCATTATCTCAACGGGGGCGACAGCTAAGCGTTTAGATATTCCAGGAACGCGCGATGGAGAATTTTGGCAAAAAGGGGTGACAGCTTGCGCCGTATGTGATGGAGCGATGCCCATATTTAGAGGGAAACCTCTTTATGTAATTGGAGGGGGAGATTCTGCGATTGAAGAAGCGCTTTTCTTGACGAAGTATAGCAATCAAGTTTTTTTAGTCCATCGGCGAGATGCATTAAGAGCCTCTAAAATTATGCAAGAGAGGGCTTTAAATCATCCTATCCTGAAAGTTCTTTGGAATAGCGTGATCACAGAGGTGACAGGGGATAAAGTGGTGCGAAGCGTGACGATTACAGATGTCAAAACAGGGGAAAAAAAATCTCACGAGGCGGCAGGGGTATTTTTTGCCGTAGGACATACTCCCAATACGACATTTTTAAACGGGCAAATAGATTTATTTGAGACAGGCTATATTAAGGTGGTTCCGGGGACGTCAAAGACAAATGTGCCTTTGGTTTTTGCGGCGGGTGATGCGCAAGACCACGTTTATCGACAGGCGGTCACGGCGGCAGGCTCTGGTTGCATGGCGGCCATAGAAGCTGAAAGAGAGCTTGCTGCAAGAGGACTTGTGTTATGAAGCAAAGCCTTTTAGGTTTTTGCGTAGCAACAGCTATTTTTTTTTGTATCCCCCTTTTTTCTACGGAATATACGCCTTGGTTTGGGCCTGTCCTTGAAGTTGAGGGAAGAGCGCTTGGGATGGTGCAGGTTTATCCATCTGTGGATTCCAAAAACAGACGCCATCACAAGCATGGCGCTTGCAATGAATTCATCGCATTAAGTGGATCGATGGCCATCTATGAAGATCTTGCATTTGAGATAGAATCTCTTTTTGCTAACACGGGTCATCATGATTCTCACGTCGATTCAGTCAGTGCAACAGGGCGCTATCGGTTTCTTAACGATATCGTCGGCGATTTTGTCTCCCTTTCTGTCGGCGTTAAAATCGAAGAAGTCTTTAAGCCCGCCCGTCACGACATCGCTCTCTTTCATCATGGACAAGCGGCTTTAGAAACGCATCTTGCGCTTGGCAAAGAATTTTCCTGTCTGCAGTTTTGGTCATCGCGAATATCTGCTCTTACAGCCTTTGGAATAGGAAGCGTTGGCTCTCCATGGGTAAAGGGCGGGGCTATGTGGCAGTGGAATTATTTCGATCAACATGAAGTCCATTTGTCGCTTCTCTCTTTATTTGGCCTTGGACACAAAAGATTAAATGTGAGGCATTTTAACCTAGAAACGGCAGCCCGCGACGCTAACTTGACACAACCTTCTGAACCACAGTCACATTTTGATGGGGTGGTCCTTCACCATTTGGGAATGTCCCACCCCATCAAAAGTGACTGCAGTTCAGAATCTTGTGCCAATTTAGCATCTCGAACTGCCTTTTCTAGGTTTAAGGGCTATGGAACCATCAGGCATGAATCTTTAGATCTGGCAATTGGCTATACTTATATGACGGATGGGGGGATCTATTTAATGGCAGAATACGCATTTCGTCCCTTTGCAAAAAATTGCCCAGAAAATGTCAGTCTATGTACATTTGGCCTTCGCTATAACTTCGGCCTTTAAATTTTTCCACCACAGCTTGGACAAAAACTATCATTCTCAGAAACTGAAGCGCCACAGGTTGGGCAAGTATTATAGTTTTTCATATCATCTCTCCTTTGATAAAATTAATAATAACACTTAATTTTATTATAACATATTGAATTATTTATTTTCTTAAGGCCTTATCGGACCCAAACAATAGAGCTGCCCTTGCGATATTATCGCGGACATTTGGGTAGAGGTGCTCGATTTCGGCAAGGAGCTCTTCCACTTTTCTTCGCATCGATTTTTGCCCGACGGGGCAGCGGCATAAGATCCGCTTAAACCCTTGCTGCTCGGCAAACGTTTTAATGTCGGCTTCTGCGACGTAGATAAGGGGCCGAATGATAGTCACGCCATAATCGTGCATCTTGACCTTTGGCAAATTTCCTGCAAATTCCCCTTTATTGAATAGATTCATGAGCACGGTCTGAGCGCTATCGTCTCGGTGGTGACCAAAGGCAATGGTTGTGGCTCCTTGTGATTTGGCGGCCTCAAAAAGAAGGCGCCTTCTTTCTCTTGAGCAACTATAGCACTCTAAATCTTCAAGCTTTTGATCTGTTTCTCTTGTGAGGAAATTGACATCTAATGCCTTGCATATTTTAGACAAATAGTCAACTGATACGCCTGCGCCGCATGAAAAAGCTCCCATAATGTGGATGGCATCGATCTTAAAAGGGGGGAATCCGCGCCCTGAAATAGCGGCGAGAAGAAAGAGTAGACTTAAGCTATCTTTTCCGCCACTTAATGCAATTGCAATCCTATCTACCCCTTCTACCATCTTATAGTCAAAGAGGGCTTTTCGAGTGGCACTTTCTAATCGTTTGCCAACGCCCGTCCAAGGAGGTTTTGCAACGGGGACCTCACTCATAATAAATTAGAAGGGGGAATGGCGTAAGTTTTAGCAAGTTCTGTTGCAGTATTTCCAAGCGGTGTATGCATGAGATCCATATTAAAGGGTATATCAAAGGCATTACAAAAGATCATACGGCCAGATGAGGTATGTTTGACTGAGAGGACATGCGCTTTAATTGTCTCGCCAATAAATTCTGCGCCTCCATTGACGACGACCATCGTGCCATCTTCAAGGTAGCCAACGCCTTGGCGAGGTTCTTTTCCGATGCGCTGTATTTTGATGTTAAGCGTTTCCCCTGTTTGCGCAACGGGTTTTAAAGTAGTCGATAGGTGGTGGATGTTGATCAGTCTGATCCCTTCAAGAAATGACTGTTGAAGCTTACTTGCATCGGCAGTTAAAATATTGGCATCTAAAAGGCGCGCGATGCGTAAAAGTTTTATCACAGGATCTGCGACATCTTGATAATCATTATCGGCAAAGCGCATCTCTAATGAGGTGATACTTTCAAGCTTTTTGATATTGTCTAAACACCGCCTTGCTTGGATGCGCAAACCTTCATCTTGGCTTTCTATCGATTCATTGCACTCTTTTACGATAAACCTTGGCAATACGAGAATATGATCTAATAAGCCCGACATGGCAAGATCGATGATGCGAGGGTCAGCTAAAACCGCTGTATCGATGAGGAGATCTTTTTTCTTCTTTGAGTGCTGCTTGAACTTAAAAAACGGGATGCTAAGAGATAATTCATCAGCAGCTCTTGCAGTCATCATCATGGCAATGTATGTCGTCGTGAGTAATATAGCACTTTTGATTAATGAAGAGGATTCCACAGATAGTTTAACAAGGCTTACGTCAAAACCGGTCTGAAAAAGTAGCCAAACGGCTTGCCCCATCAGGTAGCCAAAGAAGATGCCAGCTGTCGCTGTGTTGAACAATCGAATGTTGATCCTTTTAAAGAGGGTCTCCATTCCAACTAGTAATAACCAAAAGCTAACTCCCATTAAAAGGCCGGTTGCCAAGTTAATGGCATGCGATGGGTGTATCTTTGCTATAACAGCGTAGCTCATTGCAAAAAGAGTAGAGAGAAAAAGAAAGACGAAGCGCAAAAAGAAGGGGGGAAGCAGCATGCAAAAATCCTGTTTTCGGTTATTTTCAGGCACTTATATTTCATTTAGGATAATTTTGTCTAGCTGTTTTTTATGAGCCAAGTTTAAGGCCCGATTCTGCTTTTACTTAAAGGGAATCTATGTTAGGATCTCATATTAAATATGCCAATTTTGGCTTTATCTACAAGAGGAACTTGAATGAACATCAGTCACAAAAAACTAATAATTCTATCGGGTTTGATATGGATTTTGCCTGGGATATATTTGATGAGGCTTGGGTTAAACCTACTTGTAACAAGTGCTCAAGGTGATATTTTAGATGGCACACATCCTGTTTTGCGCCCATTAAGCGGTCTTTTTGGCGGGGCGCAAACTGCCGTGATATTCGTCGTTATCTTATGTCTTTTTATCGGATATCTGAAAGGGCGTTATGTCCTTGGAAAATCGGCAAAAAGGGGAGTAGAAAGGATCCGTTCTTTTCCAAATCCCGCTCCATTGAAAAAGATCTATGCGCCAAGGTATTACTTGCTTTTAGGGGGCATGATCGGTCTTGGAATGGGCATTAAATATCTTGGGATTAATAGCGAAGTAAGAGGCATTGTCGATACAATCATTGGAGCGGCTCTTTTAAACGGCTCCGTGATCTACTTTCGACTTGCAAGAGAGCTTCCTGATTCAGAAGCTGTTAGCAAATAGTTTTTTACGATTTGGTGACGGCTTGAAATCCTTTTAAAAAGCGCTGATAAAAGAACCCTTGATCTTTTTGAAATTTGGCTTGCATCTCGTCGATGTAGTGGTCGGCAGCATCTGTTTTTTCAGAAAGTCTTTCGTCGCTTATTTCTTTTAAAGCAGAAATCAGAATTTCAAAACCCTCTTTTAGGGTGATATCTTCATTATTGTCCATTATATTACCTTTGCACATACAAGAACTTTATCATAAGTATAATTTATTAGAAATAGATTATTGACAGAAGCAGCAATTCCCGTTGAAAA
>JABDAE010000026.1 GCA_013289325.1 Chlamydiota bacterium | reverse complement strand
ACTTGCGCCGCCTCCTTGTCAAATTTTCCAGGATTCAGGTGGCCCGAGTATATGCTAAAAGGTAAAAAAAATTTTATTGCAATATTTTTCGCAATTCACCTAAAGTATCGGTATCAACATTTTAGGGAGTGTGAAAATATGTCAGCGTTTTTTAAGTTTCTATCATCTTATGTTTGCGTTCTCGCTTTATTCGTTTTTGCAGCACCTATCGACGCTGCCTATATTCTTCGCTATACGACGACAGATAACGGAGGAATTATATTTACCGGAAATACACTTGGACTTAGCAAAAAGTTACAAGAAAATAACCCTGGCACAGCCGATTCCATCGGTGCTTTCATCACGACTAAAATGCCTTTGCCACTACCTGTTGGTCAATACGTAAATGATGGAACAAAAGCCGGTACAACACTTGATTATACACAATCAAGTTCCTCTGCAGTGCTTGATCTACCTACCGGCAGTACAGTCCTTTACGCGGAGCTTATCTGGTCCGGCAGCTATGACTATTTCTCTCAAATTACAGGAACTGAACCAGATGGTCCTGTCACTTTAATTGCCCCTAATTCAAACACGTATCAATTTGCGGCAGACGCTCTTACGAAACAAAATGCGATTACACCGCAGTATGCCTGTTCAGACCCGCAACCGACCCCAACGCCTTGTAAATGTCCTTGTGGCAACTATGTCAGAAGCGCTATGAAAACAACTGCAAATGTAGCCTTGAAAGACATTATTAACTTAGCCGGAGCCGGAACATATACAGTTGGTGGCGTTGCTGGAACAATTGCAGCAGGTGATGACACGCATAACAATGCAGGGTGGACTCTTGCTGTTATTTATCGCAATCCCAACATGTTCACCTACAACATGACACTCTTTGTAGGTTGTGAGCAATCTTCTTATAACACGAATACACCGGCTGCGGTCACAGGTTTTTGCGCGCCATCACAAGGACCTTTAAAGGGTAGATTATTCTTAAGCGCAGCAGAAGCCGATGCAAGCAAGACTGGCGATACCATGCTGTTTGGAAGTCAATTACCGCTTACAAGTGCAAACTCTCTTTCTGGCGTTAACAACCCAACAAATAATTTTTTCTGTTCTCAAATCAACACCCGTTTGCCTCTCTCAATAGACCCTTTTACAGGAAAATTGGTGGCAACGGGCTCAGGTCAATTGGATACTAGAGGCAGTTATGGCAATGCTAATCACAATCCTGTTACCGGAGTCGATGCTTCACCTGGTAGGCAAGGATATGACATTACTAGTATCGATATTTCTAATACGCTCTCTTATAATCAAACAACTGCTTATGCCTTAGGGACAACAACTGGAGATGATTACACACTTAATGCCCTTGCCATGCAAATTCAAGTGGGGGCGCCTCTAATTAAGGCCACAAAGAAAGTCAATGGTCAAACAAATATTACCTCCTCTCTTGGTAATACTGTAACTTTTGATATGACCTTACAAAATCTGGGCACGGCAACCGCATTATCTACTGTATTGCAAGATCCTCTAGCCTCAGGTCTTTCCTATGTTTCAGGATCATTTTTCTTAAATGGGGTATTGCAGCCCGATCCAAATTTGGTAACAGGTGTAAATATTGGAGATATAGCTGTTAACCAAACAGTGACAATCCAATTTAAAGCTAAACTTGTTTCTGTACCACAATCTGGCAGCACCTACTATAATTCAGCGCCCATTAATTATTCATTTCAGCCTTGTAACACTGGGAGCAGTGTACCTCTTTCAACCGTGACAAATATTGTCTCTATTAATATATGCGGCAATCCTCCCCCAGGTAACTGTCAAGGGACTATTCAGTCTTGTCATGTCACATTTACATGGACTGCGCCGCCATCTGGTGGTGTGACGTGCTACAACTTCTATAATGGATGTAACAATATACATACTCACTCTTGTGATTCTCCATTGACACATAAGATGTGCCATTGCCTGTTTAAACCGAGAAGTGACGTCTATAATTTAGAAATGACTTGTATGTATTCAGATGGTAGCGAAAGTCCTCGTACTCCGATCATCGTGACCCCTTAAGCGAAATAAGGGGTTGTAAGAGGTAAATTCTCCATTTTCGCCCGCAAAAGCCGGGCGAATAGAACACCCCGGGAGTTAGTCGTCTTTTTTCAGGGGAAAAAGGCGACTAACTCCACCTATAGTTTATAGGTTTCAGGATTCATAAGGGCTCAAAACTAAACGGTCCGTAGTTAAAAAAACAAATTTTCATCTTAATCACGATCTTGATCTGCTCTTCTTCACACATTTCTCTTTCGAGCTGGCTCGTATCAATCCGATCAACATCGAAAGAAGTCTATTAGACTTCTTTCGAAACTAAAATCCCGTGCCTCTGCCTGTGCCTCCATCCTATTACCCATATGTGTACTATCGCTGCTACCGCAGCTTGATTATCAACTACTTGCAACCCCACATTCCACGTCGCTTCGCTCCGTTTCATGCGGGGCTATCACACTTTGGTCACTGCCGTGACCAGCGGCGGCAGCCGCTTTCAGTGCAGCAGCCCCGCATGAAACGGAGCGAAGCGACGTGGAATGTGGGGTTGCAAGTAGTTGATAATCAAGCTGCGGTAGCAGCGATAGTACACATATGGGTAATAGGATGGAGGCACGGGCACAGGCAGAGGCACGGGATTTTAGTTTCGAAAGAAGTCTAGTTTTGAGCCCTTATGAACCCTGAAACATATTAACTTATCACTTCATCAAAGGTCTCTCTAACGAGAACTTCTTTTTCTCCTTCAGATTTTGCGACAAGGACAGCGCAGCAGCTATCGCTAAAGACGTTGACAGTCGTGCGGCACATATCTAAAACTCTATCGACAGCAAGAAGGATACCAATTGATTCAGTCGGTAGACCAATGGCTTTTAAGATCATGACCATGGCGACAATGCTAGCTGAAGGGATGCCGGCCACTCCCATAGACGTAAGTAAAGAAAGAAGAACTACGCTAAATTGCGTGGTAAAAGAGATCTCTATCCCAAAAAATTGGGCAATGAAAAGAGCTCCCACACATTCGTAAAGGGCAGACCCTGACATATTGATCGATGTTCCAAGGGGAACTACGAGACTGCAAATGCGGTTGGATACGCCGGCCCTTTGTTCGACACATTCGATCGTAATCGGAAGGCTTGCTGCAGATGAGCTCGTCGAAAAAGCGGTGATGAGCGCTGGGCTCATGGCCTTAAAGTGGGTGATGGGATTAACTTTTCCTACAACTTTTAACAAAAGGGGAAGGGCGATTAAACTAAAGGTTGCAAGTCCGGCTACTACGGTTAGGCAAAACAGCGCCAAAGGTTTTAACGCTTGAATGCCTGAGATTGCAAATGATTGGGCAACAAGACAAAAAACACCAATTGGCAAAAACTTCATGATGAGATCGGTCATTGCAATGGTCGTTTGAAAAATCCCTTGCCAAAATCCCAATAGAATCGCTTGAGGACTTGGCGCAATTTTAGAAAGGGCATATCCAAATAAGAGACTTACAAAAATTAGGCCAAGCATTTGCCCATGAAAGGCGTCTACGATATTTGGTGGGATAATTTGCAATATTACATCTGGAATCGTTAATGCTTTTTGGCTTAAGATTTTCTCTTGCATAGCAGAGTGAGAGTTGTCAGCTAAAAGTTTTACTGCAACTGTTGGATCGAGCTTACCAGGGTTTAATACATTTACAAAAAATAAACCGATTAAAACAGCAGAAAGGGTCGTAATGAAGTAAAAGCCAAAGATTTTAGCGCTAAGGCGTCCAAATCCACTGTCATTGCCCATTTTTGCAATGCCCGTGATGATTGAGGAGGCAACTAAAGGGACCACGATTAAGGTAAGGGAGTTAATGAATAGCTTACCTAAAAGTTCGAATGCTGAAAATAAATTGATGCCAAAAAGGGTGCCTGTTTTCCCTACGTATTGTCCTACAATTACTCCTAAAGCAATGGCGATCAGCACGGGTAATGGAGATTTTCGTTTCTTTTTTACCATGTAAATTCCTAAAGTGGTTTCCTTGTAATAAGAAGCGTTGCAGTGCCTCCTAAAAGGGAAATAGATCTTATTTCTTTAAATCCGGTAGCGTCCATAAGTTCGATTAAACTTTTTGGTTTGATAAATGTCTGAATGCTACCACATAAATATTGATAAGCTTCCTTGTTTGACGTCAATAATTTGCCAAGCCAAGGGAGCACTTTGCGTAAGTAAATGCTGTGGCCAACCTTTAGGTAGGCATTTTGGGGCTCTGTGAGCTCTAAAATACCGAATGTGCCCCCTTTTTTAAGTACTCTAAAGGTTTCATCTAGGCATTTTTTTGGGTCTTGCACATTTCTTATCCCATACGCAATTGTGGCACAATCAACGCTGTCTCTTGCAATCGGGATATGTTGCGCATCGGCTTGTAAGTATTTAATTTCGTGTAATTTAAGATCAAATGTGTTTGCCTTCATTTTGGCGCACTCTAACATCTGCTTTGAAAAATCTAGAAGGTACGCCTTTACATTTTTTAAAGAGGTATCTTTTAAAAGTTCAAAAGCGATAGCGCCCGTCCCACAACAAAGATCTAAAAATACTTTAGGACAAGAATTCTCACAATTTCTTAAGACTTCTTTCACCAGTAATTGATTCCATCTCTTATGGAGATTAAAGGAAAGGATCGCATTTGTTCTTTCATATTGTTTTGCAATGCTATCAAAGAGCGCTTGTATCGTCTTTGGGTCTTCTGTTTTATATGACGTCATTATTTATGCATCATCATAATCGTCATCATCTTCATCCAGGGTCTCCTCCTCTTCATCATCTTCATCATCTTCCAAATCGAGGATAAGGGGTTTTTTAGCTGATTTAAGGAGAGGGCGCCTTGCTGCTTTTTGCACGGTGGCTCCTTCGACGAGATCGACCCATATCGGAGAGCTCCAAGCCATATGTCCATCTTCTTGAGTCACCCGTATATAATAATAGACAAAAGGCGGCTTGCTGTCTGATGCTTTTTTTTCCTTATTGTGGATGACTACTTTTTCAAGCGGCATCAAATCGTCATAGGTAAAATTAGTCGAATAAGCGTTGATATCATCAATTGTCTTGATGACTTTGCCGTTTCTTATGATCTCAATTTTTGCAATCTTTGCTGTTCCTGCGACATATCCATTGAGGTGGCGATTGACCTTCAAACCATACTTGACAGCCGTTGTCGTTTCGCTTCCCATGGGAAGGCCTGCGAGTGTAAATCCGACGATGATCCTTTCTCCAGTTGTCGCATAGCAGTTTCTGTTGTAAAGCGCCTCTGCTATTGCAGCTTTAGTGTGCTCTTGAGAAAGGATGGCAGTAAGGCCCGGTGGATACTGCACTTGATCGCTTGCATAACATGTTGAATAGACTCCTCTATCATCCATTCCTCCTGCAACAAATCCAAAGCGACAGTTTTTTTGCAAGGCCTTTTGGATGGATCCTTCAATGGATTCCCCAATTCCTCCCTTTCCTTCTGCCATGATAGGCAGAGGATTGCCCTCTTTTTGGGAACATTCAGAAGAGCCCCACGAGTTATAGATTTCAACAACTCTTTCATACTCTGGATTAAACTTTGAAAAATCAAAATCATACACTTTTCCCATCGTAAAGCTCGGGATAGAAATGATTTCCTTTGGGGAAAAAGTCTTGTATATTTTTTCTAGGGAAGAATATTTAGGATCTTTTTTTCTTAAAATTTGTTTACCATCTTTTGTGTAGATAATCTGGCGAATGCCCTCTTGCCCTTTGGCTCCAACCCATTGCAGGCCCAAAAAGGCTGTGAAGCGGTCTGGCTCATCAAATTCTAAGACATTTTGAGTAATAAGCTTCCATATTTCATTAGGAGTCTCTTCTTGACTTTCAAAAGGGGACATGGCGCAAAAATTTAAGGCCTTATCATCGCGGAAGTGGCGCAAATAGTTTTCGATGTTTTCTGTAGAGTCGACTTTTTCTGATTCCCCATGAAGCTCGCCCCAAAACAGGTTTTTCGCATTTTCGGCAAAGCACATGATAGGGGCTGAATAGAAACGCTCTTTTGTTTGGGTATTTAAAAGCTGTATTTTGTAAACGCCCGGTTCATTAAAATATAGATTTGGCAAAGAAATAAAGCCAGTTTCTGGAATGAAGAGTTTCCAATTTAAGTTTTCTCTTAAATTTTCATAGGATAGCTCTATTAATGTCTCAGGGTCTGCATTGTTTGTTAAGTTTCCATATTCATCTTCAAAACGGACAATGACATCAAATCGCTTGTTTCTTGTCACAAACGATGGGGAAAGCACTCTAATTGTTTTAAGTTTATTTCCCTTTACATCAAGAGTAAATACTTCAGGCTCTTCGTTGTATCCCTTGCCTTTTGGATCGATATAAAGGTGGAATGACCTTCTGCGTTGCGCCAAAGCCTGCGCCGTGATTCCCCCATTTTTTGTCCCTTTTGACGACCCCATCACAATTGAAAGAGGGGAGCCTGACTCTAACTTTGATGATAGAACAAATTCAAAAGATGGAGTGAAACAATTGGGAGAATCGATTGCCTTTGCCTGAAGAATTTTTCCATCTTCAAGTTTTGCGAAGATGACGCACGCATTTTGCTTAAGATTTGTTGTCGGCACTTCCCAATCAATTCCGCGGCCCTTGCTTAGTATGTCAAATTTAAACTTGGTCCCTTTTGGAAGGTCTATGCTTGAGGTGTATACAAATGTCCATGTATTGGTTTCTCCTGCAAAGGCAATATTGGGTTCGCAATAGCAAACTGATCGACGCATATAAAGTGTACCCTTTTTTTAAGCGAATTATGTCTTAACGCCCAATTAATGTATACCGAAACTAGAAAACCTAAACTGCATATTCAACCACTCGCTTTTCACGGATGACCGTGATTTTGATTTTTCCAGGATAAGTGAGCTCGCTTTCTATATGGCGGCTGATGTTGCGTGCAAGTGTGACGACTCCATCATCGTCCACTTGATCGGGGATGACAACGACGCGCACTTCTCTACCGGCTTGCATGGCAAAGACCTTTTCAACACCTGGATAAGTAAGTGCGATATCTTCTAAGCGCTTGATCCGTTGGATATATTGGTCCACTGCCTCGCTCCTTGCTCCTTGTCTTGAGGCTGAGATGGCATCTGCAGCGCTGCAAAGAGAACCTTCTGGCGTCAGCGCGTCGATTTCTCCATGGTGGCAACCGATTCCATTGGCCACTTCTTTAGATTCCCCGTACTTAAGGGCAAGAGTTTGTCCGATTAGGGCGTGGGTGCCTTCCATTTCATGCGAAACAGCTTTACCCATGTCGTGCAAAAGGCCAATTCTTCTGGCAAGTCTTGTATCTAATCCAAGCTCACTTGCCATCAGTCCCATGAGGTGAGAGACCTCAAGAGAGTGTTCCAAAATGTTTTGTCCATAGCTGTATCGGAATTTTAATTTCCCAAGCAGAAGGATCAATTCGGGGTGTAAATCGATGGCAGATGCTTTTAATGCCGCTTCTTCCCCATATTGTCTGAGGAGTTTTTGGATGTTTTGCTGCGCTTTTGTTACCGCTTCTTCAATGCTTGTAGGGTGAATCCTTCCGTCACGCACCAAATCGCTTAAAGCCATTTTGGCAATCGCAATACGCGTTGGGTCTAAGCCGGAAATGACAATAGCTTGTGGGGTATCATCAATGATAAAAGAAACTCCTGTTGCCTTTTCTAAGGTGCGAATATTGCGCCCTTCTTTTCCGATGACTCTGCCTTTCATTTCATCACTTGGGATTGAAACCGTGTGCGTTGTATATTCTGACACACATGGGACAGCTAAGCGGTTGATGGCAGTTATGACAATGCGCCTTGCTTCATTTTCAGCATTTTCTTTTGCTTCTTTAAGAGTTCTTCTGATGAGGTTTGCAGAGTCTTGCTTAATTTCTTGGTTAATTTGAAGAAGAAGCTGATCTTTGGCTTCTTGGCTTGTGAGTCCTGCGACCTTTTCGATAGAATCTCTTAAAGTCTTTTGCATTTCTTGGGCAGCTTTACTCTCTTCTTCTACTTGCTCTTTTTTGCGAAGAAATACAGCCTCTTTCCTTTCGATATCGACAATCTTTTTTTCGATGAGATGCATGCGGCTTTCAATGGCATCTTCTCTTTTTTTTAACCGCTCTTCTTCGCTTTGTATTTTTCGCCTTTCAAGACTAAGTCTTACCTCAAATTCTTTTTGTTGCTCAATTTGAAGTTTTTTTAGGGTAAGTTCTAATTGATTTTTTTTGCTATCACACTCTTTTTCTGCGTTTGTAACCAATTCTTCTGCAATTTTTTTAAAGTGGGTCAGTTTGATCCTTTGCAAGATAAAGAGCGCGCAAGCGCCAAAGATTGCACACGAGACTGCGACTAAAATAAGTGGGATAATGTCTTGAAGTGCCATTAATTGATCACTTTACTTTGCGGTTCTGATGGCCTTGTAATTCTCACTTTCTCTACAAAACGTTCATTTGAGCTTAAGACTTCCACTTCAAATTGATTTTCGTGGATGGTAAATCCCTTTGCAGGAATTGTACCGGCAAAGTGAAAGACATAGCCCCCTATCGTATCATAATCGCCCTCTTGAGGGATATCGATTTTGAGCAGTTCTTCAAGATCAAAGATTCCCATCCTAGCGTCGACGATTAAACTTCCATCGGATTGCAATGTGTAAAGTGACTCAGTTTCATCATATTCATCAGCAATTTCACCGACAATTTCTTCTAGGATATCTTCAATGGTGACAATGCCTTCTGTCCCTCCATATTCATCGACGACGATTGCAATGTGGACTTGTTTTTTTCTAAACTCTTGCAAGAGATTAGAAATTTTTTTTGTTTCAGGAGTATATAATACATTTTTGCGTATCGACTCAACAGGGGCGCTTAGCACTTTGTTATCATTGCCTTTTTCGGCGTATTCAAGAAATTTTGCCAAAATATCCTTATACATCACAAGACCTGTGATTTCATCAATTGTATTTTTATATATTGGAATGCGGCTATACCCTTCTGAGCCGATCAATTTAGCAGCTTCGCGGATGGAGACAGAGGCGTTGATGCTAAAAATATTGACGCGAGGGACCATGACTTCTCTTGCAATCCGTTGACCAAAGGAAAATACCGATTCGATGATTTTTCGATCGTGTCTATTAATTCGTTGTGAAACGTCTGCTTCATGGATAATATCGATCATCTCTTGTTTAACTTGTGAGTCTGATTCATCTGGAACATCTATTGAAAGAGCGCGTGCAAATAAGTGGGAAATTTTTAAAATGGCAAAGATAATGGGAAACCAAAGGGTCATAAAAAGTGATGAGATAAAAGATGTAGCCCGCATCATGGTCTCAGGAATTTTTAATCCTAAAAATCTAGGGAGATATTCTCCAATGACAAAGGAGATAACGATAAAACAAAGCAAAGTTAATCCTATCCAAAAATTTGTAAAAGAGTACGCTTGGGGAATTGTAGATATTTTTAAAAGTTGACTGTGTTCAAAAAGGGGCGTTGCAAAAAGAAAAATAATTGAAGAGGCTGCAAAGGCATATCTTGTAAGATTCTGCGCGCAGTTGACAGCGAAAAATAGCCCTTCATAGTCACTTCCCGGAAAAAAACACCCATGAATATTGCGATAGAAAAATTGCCCCCCCATAGGCAATTGTTTTTTTGAATCCCATTTTTGGATATTGCGAAAAGCATAAGAAAGCGCTGTTAAAGAGAATGTGCCGATAAGGAACAAGGTCATCAATGTGAATGTAGTCACCAAGAACAAAAGTTTTCTCCTGAAGTTGTTTTATTAGGATAAGGTAAAGTTTTTTTTGATTAAATGCAATCCCACATTCTGAGATTCGAATGAGTCAACTCGGGCTAGAGCTCAGTTTCTCACATCTTACAAAAAAACTTGAAATTATTTATAAAAATGTGTACGCTGATAGTTTTAATACCCCCTTTTTATTAAGGACTATTTATGGCAAGTACAACTCGAGAAACTCAAGTGTTCATAGTAGAAGATCGACGGTACTTTGTCGATGCCCCTCTTTTGAAAGGCGCGACGAATCCAATCTTGGGAGAAGGAGTTGAACTCGTTTTGACTTCGGTCACAAAAAGGGCATTTGAAGATCTCGCTCTTCCCATCATACAAGGCAATGAGGCAAGGTCTTGGTCTTGTATGTCTACAACTGAAAAAAATGAACTCACAAAAATATTTACGCAAATAGGACTGAGTGATCGTTTGCAAAAAATTCAAGCAGCGCAGCCTGATGAGTGTGAGGGGGGCGTAAAGATGAAGCTCCAAGATGCGTATAAAATGTATCTTAAGCTGCAAACTATTGAAAGCAAGTTCTCAATCGATTGCTGGAATAATAGAGATCGCTGGAGCAATGGCGATGATCCTATATTAGAGCATGAAGGTTGCAGGGTTGGACAATTGAGCGAAAATTCCCGCATTACCTATATCGGCTGCATCAATGATCAAGGGCTTCCTCATGGAGATGGAGTCAGTTTTCATTCTGACGGGAGCAAATTTGTGGGGCAACATGTTGAGGGGCACTACGAAGGAGAAGGTCTTTTTAGAATGAAGTGCGGAGAAGTCTTTTGGGGTACTTTTAAATTTTTCAGACTGATCAGCGGGACAAATCTTCATCAAGACACAATTACAAATACCAGCATGAAGGACTTGATTGTCAAGACACTAGTCGGTCCCTCATTTAAAGCAAGCGCTGCCCCCAAAGAGGAAGAAGACAAAATAAGAAAGCCTACCAAGGATTTTGGTGATGGGTGTACGTATGCAGGTCCGTTGGAAGGAGATGGCTATCCTGATGGAAAGGGGGACGTCCTATGGCCGAATGGCTCCTCATATGATGGCGAGTGGAAGCGAGGGGTGTTCCATGGCCAAGGTACCTTCAAGGTGGGTCGGGATCGAAAAGTGGAGATTACAGGGACTTGGGAAGCAAACAGATGTAACCAAGGTGCTTGCTTAAATTGTCAGGAATCTGTTACGGGCAATATGTATGCCTTAACCAAGCATGCGGTCCATTGCGGCGTTACAGGGTTGCCCCCAAAAGAGCTGATAGAGAAATTGTTAAAGCCAAAAGTCAGAATAGATCATCCCTATGAGTTAAAAGTGGCTGATGGAAAAGAGTTCACAGTAGATGGTGACGTTGTGGTGTTTGGAAAACGCAGCATTGGCTACAATCGCGAATATATAGGGATGTTAAGAAAAAGTGACAATTTACCGCACGGCTGGGGAATCATGATCTGGGGTGACGGAAGTCGTTATGAAGGAGAAAGTCGCCAAGGAAGCTTTACAGGGATTGGCATATTTACTGTCCCAAATGGAAGGACATCATTTACCGGGTTTTGGGAGAAAAGTGAAGCCAAAAAGTGTCCTTGCAATCGTTGTAACCGATTTGTTAGCGGGCCACCAAGAGAGCTGATGAATCACGCTGTGGAGTGCAAAGCATCGGGATCTACACTAAGTCCTCTGCGACCATTGATTAGCTGCATCCCCGATGTAAGTGCCCCAGTAGCCAACAAAGAAAAGATTCCACAAGAGTTACAAAGAGAGCTTGAGGAATTACAGAGAAAGAAACAGAACTTGATAGAGGAATGCTATTTTCTAGAAAAAGCCAAAGAGCAATTGGTGCGCGATTGTCAATCTCTACAAGCTAAGCACCAATCTCAAAAAGAGACGAATGGGGAGGGTAAATAAGATGGGACAAGGGATAAGTGCACCTAGCACAAATTCAACGAGCGGGGCAGCTGATGTGTCTTTTCATGCAACGCCTGGCGGTGCAAATGTTACCACTGACGAAAGAGAGTGTGCAGTGGTAGGTACAGCCTTAAACGCTTTATCTGATTCTTCAATTGAGGGGACTCCTTCTCCATTGCGGGCCTCTTCCGTGCTTTGTCCTTACGGTGAAGGGGATGTGAATCGGCTTGTCGTAAGAGCCCATGTGAGCTATATTCTCTCAAAAGATGGGGAGGTCATCAATGACTGTATACAGACTCAAATTATCGCTTTCAAGAATCTTTTATCCTCAGGTTTAACAATTGCAGTCTCAGAAGAAAAGATGTTAAATACATTGGGTGCATGGCGTTTCATTCTGCTTGTACAAGCGCTTTGCCAAGACAGTCTTAAAACATCTAAAGATGTTAAGGTCCTTGATCCTATAAAGGAAATGCTGGAAAGATTCATCACGTTTTGCGAGAAAAACCCAAGTGTTCAAGAGGCTTGGATCAGTCAAACAAGGAAAGACCTAAAACAAGAGACTCCTGTTTCTCTCATACAATTACTCTTAAATAATGTGTTCAATAAAATCAGGCTAAATCGAAATCCCGCTCCATCTGGACCCCTCACAAGAGGTGGATGCGATGCTGGACAAGGTTATGCTGCACCTGATGTGGGAAGATGTGCATGTCCGGTAGCTGCTGCTGCCCCAACCACTTTACAAAAATACAATGTGACAACTGGCGGCGCACAAAATTGTGGAAAAGTCATTGAGATGATTTTGAGCGGCGCAATTCCACGCGAAGAAGACGTAAATCCAGATGCGCTATTAAAAGCGTTTAATTTGCAGCTTAGCGATCCGGTGTGTAGTTATGATAGAACAAACTATAAAGCGGGTGTGGCCATGATCATGGAGCCCGGGCAGCCGACAAAAGTGTTAGTGCAACTCACCTCACAGGTCAATTCGCATGATAGACTAAAAGAAAGAATGATTCCGATTACAGCGCATGTTGTGCTAGACACGAGTGGATCAATGTCCACCCAGGCTAATACTAAAGACCTACAATCGCGTTGGGATCTTGCGAAAGCGGCTGTGATCGATTTTACTAAGAAGCTGAGGGAAGGAGATCGCCTAGGCTTAATGTATTTTGATACAAAACCTATGCCTGTAATGGAGCTTAGTCCACTCACAGAAGCCATTCAAACAAAAATGGAGGCAAAGATACAAGCGACGAAGCCGATCGGGAGCTCTACTGACTTATTTGCAGCCATGGAAGCATCTGTTAAGCAGATGATAAGCAGCAAGTCGGATTCCCAAGACAAGCGCTTTCACACGATTATCTTGTTTACAGATGCGCAGGCGAATGAAGGACAACTAAAGGAAAGTGCGTTTACGGCATTGATGGAAGAGGCAAAAAAAAATGGCATTGGATTAATTGTTGTGGGAATGGGGGCAGCAAATGGGTATGATCCCGGATTTAATACCAAGTTGGTTGAGATATTGATGGGCTTTCCACACTGCGCCTACTTTTATGTGTCATGTAAAGATGATATGGATCGGTTTACAAATAGGCTGCCTTGCTATTTAGAGCCATTTGCCCATTCTGTAAATGTGTCGGTACAAACAGAGGGCGATTTTAAACTAGTCGCCACCGATACTTTCGGCAATGTGTTAAACGCTTCTATTCCCACACTTTATTTGCTCCCAGCTGAAGGTAAGGACGTCGCAGGGGGCGGCGGGTTTGTGCAGGAATATATTGCACAATCTGTCATTTCCATTCACGGCGATGATGGGGAAAAACGCACCTTTACAGAAGGTGATGAGGTCGAAATTGATGGAGAACAAGTCAAAATTAGCGCAATTGTTCCTACGGGGATTAAGGTGGAGTATGCCCCGTTTGGAGCCTCTCAACTCTTGCTCACAACAAATGCAACAGGCAGGGTGGCTTTACAAGCCATGCGCCTATTGCAAGTGGCAAGGTAGATGAAGACAGATCCAGAGTTTCACAATAGAGAAAATCCGATTATTTTGTCTGTTGATGGCAAAAAGTGTTATCATAGCCGCTCGGTTGCTGTGTCGATGGTGCTTTTCATGCGCCATGTCGATGGGGTAGAGAATGTTGCTATTGTCAAGCGAGGAACTAAAGAGGGAATGGACTACCCGGGGCTTTGGTGCCTTCCATGTGGCTATCTTGATTGGAATGAATCGGGAAGTGAGGCAGTTTTTCGCGAGGTATGGGAAGAAATAGGTTTGGACTTAAACAAAATTGAGGATACGCTTAAAGGTAAATTTTTAAAAAATCCCTGGCAAGTTAGATCAAGTCCTAACGATCATAGGCAAAATGTGACGCTTGTGTATGGCGCGAAAAGCGTTAACACCTTACAAACGCTGCCAATACTTTTCCCTAATCATAAGGGCCCTAAAGATGAAATAGCGGATGCGAAGTGGATTAAGGTAAGGGATATAAAGCTTTACCAGTTTGCCTTTGAACATGACAAATTGATTGCCGAATTTGCAAATGCAACTTAAGAGTTTAGCGTGACATCAGATAAAAAGGCCACATCTTTAGTTAGCCTTGGCGCATGCCTTGAGTATTATGACTTCATTATCTTTGCCTTAATGGCAGAAACATTTGGGCATCTCTTTTTTCCCGCAGATCAACCCATTGCAGCAAGCATTAAAGCCTTGGGTGTTTTTGCTTTGGGCTATCTCGCAAGACCCCTTGGTGGGGTTTTTTTAGGGGCGCTTGGCGATCGCTTTGGTCGCAAGTATGTATTTATCAATGTCATGATGGTCATGGCCATTTCAACCTTTGCAATCGGTCTTTTACCTACCTATGCAACCATTGGCAACGCAGCGCCTTTTTTACTTGTGTTATGCAGAATCATTCAAGGGATCTCGTTTGGAGCAGAAGTGCCAGGCGCTATGACAATTGTCGCAGAATTTGCTAAGCCTTCCAAGCAAGGGGTATTTGCAGGTTTTGTCGTCTCGAGTTTAGCGCTTGGTTCATTGCTAGCTTCATCTCTTCTTTACATCCTCACAAGTTTGATGAGCCAAGAAGCTTTTTTACATTTTGCGTGGCGTATTCCATTTATTTTAGGGGGGATTTTAGCTGTTTTTTCCTATGTCTTAAGAAAAGAGCTGCAAGAGACGCCTATCTTTCTCAAAGAAAAGGGAGAGGTTAAAGCTAAAAGATCATATTTAACAAAAGCAGATATTCCCAAAGTCATTATAGGCATCGGGATGACCTTTGCCATTGCAAGTTTAGTGGTTTTTTTTCTCTATTTACCAGCTTTTTTAAGCGTATATTATAAATATCCCCTTAAAAGTGTCTATTTTGCGATGACAATCGCAATTGTTTGGTCGATGATCATTTCTCCAATTACTGGCTTATTTGCAGATCGGGTTAATAAACGCATTTTATATATACTCACAAGCTTTGTAGTGACTTTTGCATTATTTCCCCTTTTTGCCAGCCTTTTCCACGTAAATTTGACTTTTCTCGTTTTTACTCTTTGCCTTTATCAGACATTTATATCGCTGTTATCTGTTTGTTATTTCCCTCTCATCGCCTCGATTTTTCAGCCGTTAGCAAGATACACAGGCATTGCCGCCTCATATGGCATTGGCTATTGCCTCATGGGTCTTTTGCCCATGGCGGCGACGTGGCTCATCAGCTTAACCGGAACGCCAATGAGCGGGGTTTTACTGCTTGCCTTTTTTACAGTCGTTGGCGCAGTGAGCGGTTATTTAATACCCCTTGCTAAATAGCTTTTAAAGGTGTTGGCAAGCAGCATGGCAATCGTCATGGGCCCAACGCCTCCAGGAACTGGGGTGATGTGGGCGCATTTGTTTTTGACAGATTCAAAATCGACGTCGCCGACAATTTTAGATGAAGACGTTTCATAACTTGCAATTTTGTTAATGCCAACGTCGATAACGACTGCACCTTCTTTGACCATATCGGCAGTGACAAAATGGGGTCTACCGATTGCTGCAATAAGGATATCTGCGCTTTGACAAATCTTTTGCAAATGCTCCGTTTTACTATGCGCAATTGTCACCGTGGCATTGCAGTCTGGCTGATTTTGCATGAGAATAGCTGCCATCGGTTTACCGACGAGATTACTTCTTCCTAAAATGACGACGTGTTTCCCTGAGATATCGACGTGAGATCTTATCAACATTTCTTTGATGCCAAGGGGGGTGCAGGGAAAAAAGGTATCTTGATCTCCCATTAACATTTTGCCGACGTTGTAGGGATTTAGCCCATCGACATCCTTATTGACTGCGATATGGGGTGTGATTTTTAAGGGGTCAAGGTGAGAGGGGAGTGGAAGTTGTAAAAGAATTCCATCGACATTTTCATCTTGATTTAAGGTTTTAATGGTATTAATTACATCGCTCTCCAAAATGCTTTCACTTAAATGGATTGTTTTAGAATTGATGTGGGTGTTTTCACAAGCGGCCCTTTTTCTTTTAACGTAAAGAAGTGAGGCGGGGTGATTTCCAATGATAATGACCGCAAGAAAGGGCGCTCTTCCCTTGCATTTGGCAATGGATGCTTTAATTTCATTTTGAATTTGATTGGCAATGCCATTTCCATCGATGATCATATTTTACCTTTATTGTCAGCCTCTTTATGTTGCATTTGAGTAAGAGCCCTGTCAAGCTGAAATTTTTCTCTTGAAATTTTCGTTGATAAAAGTATAGCGTGTATACATGGTGGATTATTTGTTAATGAATCCAAAATTTTAACCTTCCCTAGGAGGAAATGTGAAAATGAAATTGATGAAACAGAACATTACAAATGCATTGATCGCAACAAGTGCAATGCTTATGCCTTTATTTGTGCCCTCTGCAGCAAGTGCAGCGCCGGCAGATAAAGCATCTGCAAAACAGCTCACACCTGCAAAAGATGTGGCAGCAGATGAATGCACAAAAGAGCTTTTGCTCTCTAATTTTCCAGAGCCTATTGTTCAAGACACATTAAAGCGCTTTAATATTCCCCAAGATAAGTGGGCAGGGATTACAATTGCTCTTTCTGACAAAGACAAAGAGATTGTCAAAATTGTAGAGAAAAAAGCTGCTGCAATGACTCCAAATCCACTTAAAGATCCACAGCAAAGACAAGCTGCCGTGAAGCTTTTTAGAGATACTTTGATGGCAGTATTTTCCGATGCGATGAAAGACAATGGCGTGACGGACACATCTAAGTTCCAAGCCATGATCGATGACATCCAACAGCAAAAGGCCAAAAAATTTGCGATGTGCATGGAAAAGAAAAAGGCAAGCACAAAGACATCATTTAACGATGAACCAACAGGTAAGTCAAGAGCTGCTATTGCTGCAGATGAAGTGGAAGAAGAAATAGAGAAAGGCACCACAGACGATGATGTCAAAGAAACTAAAAAGCAAATCGATGAGGACTTTGATTTTGCCGATCACGATAAACCGGCTTCCAAAAAGGGAGCTGCAAAATCTTAAACCACTTTTGAAAGTGGTCTGATTTTCCAGCATTTTTAGTATTTTTTTGTTGTGGAAGTCGTAATGCACAGTTTTGTGCGTTATTTCTTCCATAGCAAAATTTCATTAGACTTCTTTCGTAATTAAAGTTTTCAGCATACTCTCCTCTTTCAAGAACAAAAAAATGAGAACAATATCCAAAAAGATCGAGGTATTTTATGACTAACTTGTGAACGCGTACGCTTCATGGGTTGCTGTTAGCAATCTTTGAAGAGGCAATTTTTGCAACCGCCATGATGGTAAGCTGTGGGTTGATCCCAAGATTTGTGGGAAACACACTACTATCGACGACATAAATCCCCTTAAGGCCATGAACCCGAAAATCTAAATCTACAACACTTGTTAAAGGATTGCGTCCCATACGCGTGGAACCAAATAAATGAGACGTTCCCATATAATAATGAGAAGGATCTGTAGACATAGCATCCCATAATTTAAGATCATCAGGGCTTTTAAGGGTAGGCATTCCATGTACATTTGGATAAATTTCCAAAGCCCCTACAGAAAATAAAGCCTCACTTAAAGTTTTTAAACCTTTACGAAGGCATAACATGTCGTATGGAGTAGGAGAATAACGAACAATACCACTTCCGAAAATTGTACTGACAACTCCTTCTGCCTCAGCCTTTACCACTACCCCTGCGTTCGTAAGATGATCGTAATCAAGTAGGTGGTCTATTAAACTTTTTCCAATAAAAGGCAATCCAAAAGCTAAATTTTCAGGAGGAAGTGAAAGTCCTTCTAACTTAAAATGATCACTTTCCATAAAGTTTAAAATATGTACCCCTTGCGTAGCTCCAAAACCCATCCTTACTGAAGACTTAAATTTTGCGATAAGACCTGTAGCAGGATGTATTTGAAAATGACGGCCGAGAGCCTTTTGTTTTATGCCGCTTGCTTTAAGCAATAAAGGCGTCTGGATGGCACTTGCAGCTACAATGACTCCCCGTCTTGCCCTTGCAAATAACAGCTTTTGACTAGGACCTACGAAAACAGCCTTGATTCCAACAGCACGTCCATCTTGAAATAGAATACGAGAGGCTTTTGTACAAGTATAAAGCTTTCCACCTTGATGAAGAAAGCGGGGTACATTAGAAAGATTCATGCTGTTTTTTTTGCCATGACGACATCCTGTGAAACAACTTGTTGCCCCTTCACAACCATTTATAAGTCGAGGTATCTTTTCGGCGTGATACCCCATTTTTATTGCAGCCTGAGCTAAGAGATCGTTGTGATTGCCCAAAGTAGAATCTGAAGACCTTGTTGCGTTCAACTCTTTTTCAATAATATCAAAATAAGGCTCAAGCTTTTGATAGGTGATCACATCACCTATGCCAAATTCACTTTCCCAGCGATCTATTACCTTGGGAGATGGCCGGGAGCAAATCACAGAGCTCATTGTTGTACTGCCTCCTACACATTTACCTTGAAGCACAGGAATTGAGGATCTTTTCCCTATCAGTATATTTGAACTGCAGTTGCGAAACATCGCTTTAATTGCTGGAAATACATCCTTGCCAAATTCGCGAGTGCGCACCCATGGACCTTCTTCTATCATGATCACTGAAAATCCGGCTAAAGATAATGTTAAAGCAGTCGTAGCTCCCGCAGCTCCTGATCCAACCACAACATAATCTGCCGCATCTTCGCAATCCACTAACATCTTATCTCCCTCTATCACTGAATTGGGAGGGAGAGCTTCAAAATCATCGGGAAAATGTAAAGACATACTTATTAGGTCTATTCTTTATGATAAGGGGTTTTAGAGATAGGGAGTCGAGAGGTTTTTGCGTAAATATAACCACCGATGAGTTTCAATAACATAAAGCACTTTCGATTTATATGGAGTGGGCTTTGTTGAAATCGTTGAATATGGACAATCCGCTCGTGATAAGACATCTTTTCAAAAGAGGTGAAGTTTCCTTTAAACCATGTAGACAAAGCGATCATCTTAAGAGAAAATCTAAAAACTATTCCCCAGGCTAGTGGACTAGAATCAAGAATCTCTTTTAGTTCCGCTTTAGCTTTTTCATTGGTAATCTCTGGTAATGAGTGATTAGGGGTAGGAAATATGGTTTCCAAAATAGCAATAGCTAAAGACTCTTCTCTTTTAGTCAGTTTTACGCGGGTTAACGCACTTATCCGATCCCAAAAACATAGATAGGCTCTATAAATGTTTTGCCATCTATCATTGAGCTTACCAAATCTCAAATGCCCCTTCCCTTTGGAAAATAATGTCACTTCTTTTTTACGTCTTCTTATAAGAAAAGGAATTTTAAAAATAGATGTCCATTTTCCAATTTGAGCCGCAGCTAGTCGTCTCCCAAGTTCTGCTAAGGTATCGGAAATAGGAAACCACCAAATATCAGGCGAGAGGTTTTTGTCAACCACAAGTGTCATAGGGCGAGTATAATGCCCAAGAGAAAATATGCTATTGGCAATACCAGTACCTGATTGCTTCACGCCTGTCCAGGGAGCCTGGATAACAGCTCCTGTAAAACCATGATTGTTCACATAAGAAGTACCGACCTTTAGCTGAGAGGCTATACTTAAAGCTTTGGCAATGTTTTTCGACCAAACGGATCCACAAAGTCCATAATCAGAAGCGTTGGCAAGTGCAAGAGCCTGATCAGCACTTGCCACACGCACAATCGGTATCACTGGACCAAAAGTTGGTTCTAAACAAATTTTCATGGAATGATTGCAATGATCAAGAATTGTGGGTTCATACCAATAACCCTTATCGCCCCTTTTTCCTCCAGAGAGAAGCTTTGCCCCCTTTTGTAAAGCATCAGCTACCAATGCCTCTACATTTTGAAGTTGTTGAAAATTGATTAAAGGACCTATATCCGATTTTAAAAGGTTCCCAGAATAGCACCTTAGCTTTTGTGTAGCTTGTGTCAGTTGTTGAATAAAGCGATCGGCAATCGCCTCTTCCACATACACGCGCTCAATAGAGGCGCAAACTTGTCCGGCATTGAAAAAAGCTGAGTGCAAAATTCCTCCAATCGTACGATCCATATCACAATCTGCTAAAACGATTGCGGGATCTTTTCCTCCTAATTCTGCGCTACAAGGGATCATATGCTCTGCAGCAAACTTCACAACTGCAGACCCTGAAGCAAATGAGCCTGTAAAAGTTAAGGCATCAATGCCAGAGGCAATTAACATCTTACCAGTTTCTTTATCGCCAAACACTGCTGATAATATACCAGCTGGCAAATACCGATTGAGCATTTGCACAAGCCAAAGAGCCGATCGAGAAGCATATTCACTAGGTTTAATCACAACGCTATTTCCACACAATAGCGCGGGAAATAATGATTTAAAAAACACACCAATTGGAAAATTCCATGGGGTAATGATGCCAATTACCCCCTTTGGCAAAATGTGAACCTTAATACTTTTTTTTGGAAAGGCAAGTAATGAGATTGGAACCTTGCGAGCTTTAACATAGGATTTAATGATATTTTCCCAATCAGATACAGATTGAAGAGGGCCCAAAGCTTCTCCCATCATGCTCTCAGATGGAATTTTACCTACTTCTTCATATAAGAGGTTGATAATTTCCTCTTTATGTTCAATCATATCTCGGGCCGCTTGCTTTAGTAGTTGGACTTTTTCTTTTAATCCGACTTTTTCCCAAGAGGATTGAGAAAGGCGAGCGGTTTGGACTGCTTGACGAACCTGTTCTTCAGTACTTACTCTCAATAAGGGCAAGGGACGAAAATCCACAGGGCAAATGTTATGAATATTACCTTCTTTTACAACGCTCATGTTTACCTATTGCTATATACCGAAAGTATTTCAAAATTATCCTCGAACTGCCGTTTCTAGGATTATATGACTTTTTAGTCTATTTCTGACAAAAGAGCCAGAAAAAAACTACACAAAAAATTTTGCATATGCAATTCTTTTTGGAATCTATTAAAAAGAGTGCAATGTCTTCCAAGCATAAATTAAAAAAAGTTCCCCTCTCTTTCATTACGAATCCAATCCTTCAAAAGCTTGCACAAAGACGTGTTGCTCAATGGAATCAACATGCTCTTCATCCCAAAAAAATACAGATACAAACCCTTTTAGACTATTGTCAAAAAGCAGCTCAGACAGAATTTGGAAAAGAACATGGTCTTGCAACAGTTAAAAGCTATGAAGAATACAAAAAAAGAGTCCCATTAAGACTCTACAGCGATTTTGAGCACTATATTGATAAGATGAAAAATGGAGTCAAAGATATATTATGGCCAGGTCTTATTCCCTATTTCGGAATGTCATCAGGCAGCTCAAATACAGCAGCTCAACATAAATTTTTACCTATTTCAATGCAGCAGGTGTTCTTTCAAAGAAAAATGGGCTTTGATCTTATAGCAAGGTATTTAGCTCTTACAAAAGATCAAGAATTTACGGCAGGCTTTCATTTAGGGCTATTGCCCCCAAGTACCATAAAAGTTGAAAATTGCGGAATTGGAATTGCTTCAAACCCTGGTATCATGCTCAGGCATTTGCCTTTCTTTGCCCGCCAGGCAACCATTCCTAAACGTCCCATTCGCGATATCGCAGATTATGATGAAAAACTTAAAGCCATTGCAAATACCTATTTAAATTACAATGTCCATTCTATTTCAGGAACGACATGTTGGTTTTCAGTTATGTTTGACAACATCCTGAAAGAGGCGCAAATGCTTGGCAAACAAATCCATACGGTTTCAGAAATTTGGCCAAATTTGCGAGTTTTATTTGGGGGAGGGATATATGCGGCTCCTTATAAAAAAATCATTGAGGAAAAAGTAGGCCGTCCCATTCTTCTTATGGATAATTATAATGCTACTGAAGGTGGGGTTTTGGCCGCTACCGACTCCTTGGAACAAGAAGGTATGCTCATGATTCCAGACAGAGGGGTATTTTTCGAATTTATTCCGCGAAGTGAAAACATTCAAGTAAATCCAATACGCTTACCCTTATGGGAAGTGGAAATTGGAAGGGAGTATTCCATCGCTGTCACAACCTGTTCTGGCCTTTTTAGTTATATTATAGGTGACTTTATAAAATTTACCTCCATTTTCCCCCATCGGATAGAATTTACTGGAAGGGCCAGTGGAGTCTTATCCTTAACACAAGAGCTCACCTCGTTTATAGAAATCGAGCGCTCTTTTGCATCTGCATGCAAAGCTAATCCTTGTACCATCATCGATTATACAGCAACTTCTGAAGTAGGCGTTGACCATACTGGTAAAGGTAGGTACTTATTTTTTATAGAATTTGAAAAACAACCAGAGAACCTCATTTCTTTTCTTCAATCTGTTGATAATGAACTATGCCAACAAAACCGAGTGTATAAAGAGCATAGAGCTAAAGATGTTGCCATTTTGTCCCCTCGTCTCATTGTTTTACCAAAAGGAGCTTCTAAGGCCTTTATGAAGGCTCTCGGGTACACAAGCATTCAGCATAAATTTCCTCGCATTATTAATGAAAAAAGAAAGAACTTATTATTTGATTTGATTAATAATAATCTAGAAATATAGGATGAAACGAAAAAAAACAAAGGTCTGACTCATGAATAATCGCTTAGGAGTATGTGTAATAGGTTCAAATGGTGCAGTAGCAACAACTGCAATAGCTGGAATTGAACTAATGAAGAAAAATCTTGTTCCACGTCGTGGTATGATTACAGAGAGGGAATTAGGAAAGGTTTTGGATTTAGTCCCGATTGATTCAATTGTTATTGGTGGATGGGATTTAAGATCTGATAATGCATACGAAGCAGCTTTGCATCATGGAGTCATTCAAAGGCATTTAATCGATCAAGTCAAACAAGAACTTATGCAAGTTCGTCCATGGGCTGCAACGACCTTGAATAAGTCTCATCGCTCACAGGAGCAAAACCTCGTTCTTAAAAAGAGTATCCGCGAAGAACTTAAACACATCGAACAAGATATTCAAAAATTTAAAGCTTTGCATCAGTTGGATCGAATTGTTCTTGTCAATCTTATCTCCGTTGAAAAATTCTCTATAGTCGAAGATGTTCATGCCACAATTGAAGCCTTTGAAAAGGGGTTAGATAGTGACGATGAGAGAATTAGCCCATCAATGAAATATCTTTATGTGGCTTGTAAAATGCAAATTCCATTCGTCAACTTTACACCTAACTTAACTAAAATTCCGGCATTAGAGCATTTTTCTGAAAAATGTGGCATTCCCATTGCCGGTGAAGATGGAAAAACAGGCCAAACTCTTATCAAAACGGTTCTTGCTCCTATGTTTGCCATTCGAGACTTACAAGTTGATGGATGGTTTTCTACAAACATCTTAGGAAATAATGACGGGCTGATTCTTAACGATCCAAGTTCCAACAAAACTAAAGTCATGAGCAAAGAAAAGGTTCTAGATAGTATTTTAGGTTATAAAGTTGATAATCATCAAGTCCATATTCACTATTATAAACCGCGAGGAGATGCGAAGGAAGCTTGGGATAATATCGACGTATCTGGGTTTCTCGGGGAAAATATGCAGATTAAAATCGATTTTCTATGTAAGGATTCTATCTTAGCAGCTCCACTTGTCATCGATCTAGTTAGACTTTTAGACTTTGCCAAAAGAAACGGCGAAGCTGGAATTCAACGTCAGTTCTCTTTCTTTTTTAAGGCTCCCTACCACGCTGAAGGAGAGGCCGCTTTGCATGATTTCTTCAAACAATACGATTTGTTTAAAAATTGGGTTCAAAAGAGTTTGATGTCATCTAAAAAGGCTAAAGCTCCTTCAAAGGAAGAGTTAGTGTGTAGATGAGTGAAACTGTTGAGATAAAAAACTCTGCTTTGACTAAGGCTCATGTTAGATGGCCTATCATCACAGAGGAAGATAAAAAGGCAGTTCTTACAGTTTTAGATCGAGGTGTTTTCTCAGGCCCCTTTGCCCCTGAAGTACAAGCCTTAGAAAAAGAATTTTCTTCTTATGTGGGTTCAAAATATTGCCTTGCGACAAATAGCGGGACATCAGCTCTTCATATAGGTTTAGCAGCCCTTGGAATAGGGCCAGGAGATGAGGTCATTGTCCCTGCATTTACATTTGTTGCAACCGCAATGGCTGTATTACATCAAAATGCCATCCCCATTTTTGTGGATATTGAACCCGTGTCCTTTGGTATGGATCCCAAACAACTAGAAGCTGCCATTACCCCTTTAACTCGAGCGATTATTCCAGTTCACATGCATGGAACTCCTTGTAATTTAGAGGAAATCTTGAAAATCGCAAAGCGGTATAAAATTCCAGTATTAGAAGATGCCTGTCAAGCTCATGGGGCAATTTATCAAGATAAAAAGGTGGGTTCCATAGGTACGCTTGCAGCCTTTAGCCTTCAATCATCGAAAAATTTATCATGTGGTGAAGGGGGGTTGTTGGTCTCAGGAGATGAAAATCTAATCCTTCGGGCCAATCGAGTCCGAATGTTTGGAGAAGATATCAAACCACACGATGCTTTACAGTATCGAATTGATCGCCCATTAGATGCGGATAGAGCGTATGATTCAGTGACTGTGGGGTGGATGTATAGAACAACAGAAATGTCTGCGGCTTTAGCAAGAAGCCAACTTAAAAATTTGGATTATTGGAATGAAAATGCCCGCAAAAACGCTGCATACCTTTCGAAGACGCTTTCCAAATTGCCTGGAGTAGAAGTCCCTAAAGTTCCAGATGATCGAATAAGTGTTTTCCACAAATATCGGGTATGCTTAGATGCAACAAAAATGGGAATTGACGTCTTATCTAAAACTGTTAGAGATGTGATGGTGAGCGCGCTTCGTAAAGAAGGTGTTGACGCCGTTTTATGGCAAACACAGCCTGTACCAGGACAGACCGTTTTTAAAGAAAAAATTGGATTCGGTAAGGGGTGTCCTTGGGAGCTTGGTTTACCGGTTAATTATGATTTGATGCAATATCCTGAAACCATCAAGTTGCTGGATCGATCGCTTTGCCTGTTTTCTCATACATTTCCAATTGCTTGCCAACCTATGGAAATCTGCCAAGCCTACGCAGAAATATTTGCCAATATCTGGAACTCAATAGATCGAATATTACCCAAACAATAAATGCGCTTTTTCAATAGACTTCTTTCTAAATTTAATACCCCCCGCGGTAGATTTATATTAGCATTGCTAGGTCTTAGCATTGTAGCCATTCTTATTTACCATACAGGCACTGAAAACCTAGTTAATGCGCTTTTAAGGTCTACCTTTTTTTTTCCACTCATCTTTGTTTTAGAAGTTTTAATGTTGTGTTGCTCAGTTTATGCACTTAGTTTCTTCTACCGAGAAGATCGAAAAAAAATCCCTCTTATAACGTGGTCAAAAGCTGGGTTGCTCGGCTATTTTATTGGGGGAATTACTCCTTTTGGAGCCGCATTATCGGATATTACAAAAGCGAGTGTATTATCTAAATATAGCACGCGTGCTCAGTCGGTAGCAGCAGCTGTTCAATATCGCGCGCTCTCTCTTTTTGCAAATTCTTTTATCTCTTTTTTTGCAGGTATTGCTATTTATTGGATCTCAGGACTTTCAATTGCAACTTATCTTATTTTTGCCAATATGTTTTTAACGTTTATAGGAGCAAGCACAATTTTGTTGGTCGCAACCCGTAGTCAAATAGGTTGTTGGTTAGGAAAAAAATTCCAACACCTGCAAAAATTTGGAGAAGAATTCGATGGTCATTTTTCAAACAATGAGAAAAAGCTTTTTTTAAAGGCGTTTAGCATTGAATTCTTAGGTAGAATTTTTCAAGTTTTTCAAAACTGGATACTGTTATTAGCTGTAAGTGGAAAAACAGGATTCATTGCCGCTTTTATTTCCGAAGGGCTACATTTAGGAGGGGTTCTTGTTGGAGAATGGCTTCCTGCTCAATTAGGTGCTTTAGAACTTAACTTCACATTATCAGCGAATATATTAAATCTCACCCCAACAGATGCGCTCTCGATTGCTGTTTTATTGCATATTGCACAGCTGAGTTTAATGGGAATTAGCGCTATTGTTCCTTGTCTTTTAAAAGATAAGTGCTCCAACTCTTTAAACCTAAAAACGGCAGTTGGAGACGCTAACTTGACATGAATCTCTTGAACCAGAATCATTTGCAGTGGGGCGGTCCAACACCCTTTGGGAATGTCCCGCCCCACTGCAAAGTGATTCTAATTCAAGATCTTCATGCCAATTTAGCATCTCGAACTGCCGTTTCTAGGTTAAATCATGATTGAGACAATTTCCAAAGAACCATCAGACCTTATTCAGATGATGATAGACACTGCTAAAAAGGCAGGCCAATCTCTTATGGAAGATTTTGGTAACCTTCATGAGGTCAAAGTCTCTTTAAAGGCAAAAGGCGATTTCGTTTCATCAGCTGATCACCGCACAGAAAAACTCATCATGCAGCATTTAATGAAGGCAACGCCAAGTTATTCTTTTTTGATGGAAGAACAAGGCGCTGTATGCGGAATTGACAAAGAAAATCTATGGATAGTGGATCCTTTGGATGGAACGAGTAATTTTATACACGGTATTCCTCATTTTTGTGTCTCTATTGCCTTAAAAAGGCAAAATACAATTGTAGCAGGTGTTATCTTTTATCCCGCTTTAAACTATCTTTACTGGGCTGAAAAAGGCAAAGGAAGCTATTTCAATCATAAAAAAATGCAAGTATCTAAACAGCTATGTGTAGATGATGTTTTGATGACAATTGATATTCCATATAGTGATAATGCCACAGTCAATACATGGAACTGCTTAAAAGAAAAGATCGGTTCCACGAGGCACTTTGGCTCAGCAGCTCTTGATTTAGCTTATGTCGCAAGTGGAAAATTAGATGCAGCCTTCGCAACCAATTTAAAACCATGGGATTTGGCAGCGGGTATTTTATTGGTGCAAGAATCTGGGGGCATTGTTTGCGATGCAAATGGAAAGCAAGAAATGCTAGCAACGGGGACG
>JABDAE010000025.1 GCA_013289325.1 Chlamydiota bacterium | reverse complement strand
GCAGGGCGGCAAAGGTGTTAGAGTGAAGATCTCTTGGTATTCCTTCGTTAGAAAGAAAGTTAATGGCGCCAACTGTTGCAAAAAGTGCCGTTGCACTTAAGTAAAAATTAATGAAGGGGCTTAAGTCATTTTCAACAAGGCTATTGATTCCTGTGGTCGTTGCCGTTATCGTCGAAGGTGTAGCGGTATTTGTTCCAAAGTAATTCATCCCTTCTGTTAAGCCTCTATCATAAAGGGATTGATCAATTGTGGCATTCAGCCCTTTGCCTACTTCTACGCTGCCATAGCCAACGCCAGTTCTTGTGCCCAAATACCCTGACCAAGCGGGAAGGAATGTGAGGTCATCGACATATGAATCTGGAAGTATTGTGCGCTGTTTAGTGGGCTTTCTTCTTATAGTCCTATCAAAGCTTGCGAGCACGGCGACGGTAGAAAAGAAATTGAGCACACCTGTGATGGATGATGAGGCGCTGATGGTCGCTAAGGTGTTAGTTTCTGATGGGGAGATGGAGATATTGGCAGGGTTTGGGTAATTCATATTGTCATCCACGACATAAGATGTGGGAAATATATCCCATAATTTAGATGTGGCATCATTTGGTGCGCTATATGAAAGGTTAAGATGTGGAGGCTTAGGGGCATCGTAGTGGTCAACAAGGCCTGTGACTTCGTTAAACACTATAGGGGCAAATGCAGGCACACCACTTGGTCTACTTGCACTTAAAATAGCTGCATTCGCATTTAATGTGCTAAGCTCATTTGTTAACTGTGTTTTTAGCGTTAAATACTGTGCGGCCTCGCTACTTAAGGTCGTGTTAAAGGAGGCAAATGTACTTAAGATATCGGGGTTATCTGCCCAGAATTTTGCAATTAAAAGAGCTGCGCCTCCAGGTTGTGTGGGGGTGACAGGTCCTAAGTAATTGCCGATGGCGAGCAAAAAAGCGTCCATGTCCATATTGTCAGGTGTGGGCACAGCAGAAGGAGGTTTTGTGCTCCATGTGGGATCAGGAAGCTGAGTCTGACTCGAAGGATTGAGGATGAGGGAGTCGTAAGTAGCGGTGCCGACTAAGTTTTGTACTGTTGTATCCGGAATTGAAGCAATTGGATCTCCCGCAGGTGGCTCTGCTTGTAATAAATTTGTCTTTAATGAGGTTAACGCTGCCTTGTAAGGGGCAAGCTGCGTCTGCATATCTGTTAGTGTGTTGTTATAGTGATCTGCAATCGTTTGCAGCGCATCAAAATCATCATATGCTTGAGTGACTCCCGGAATAAGTGCGCTATAGTACTCTGTAATTTTGACATTTTGGGATGAAAGAAGTGTTTCTTGATTGAAATTTGTTTTTAAGTTGATGAGTGTTGTGGCAATCGTATCTGCACTTTGGCCGGCCTCTGCATTTTTTTGCTGATTTGTAGAAATCGTTTTAAGGTAGTTGATTAAGCTTGGCGCCCCTGCATCAAATCCAAGTGGAATGTCTGCAAGTAACAGCATTGACTCTAGAGTATCACCTGTAGAAGCTGCTGAACTTGAGGAGGAGAAGGAGCTGCTTCCTCCTGTTGAAGCACTTGGGGCTGTCGGTGAAATAGGGGGTAAGCTGCTCATAAAGTTTCCTCTCCTTCTCTACCATTATAACATATTTTGAATTAATCTTGCATCATCCTAAAAACGGCAGTTGGAGACGCTAACTTGACACAATCTCTTGAACCAGAATCATTTGCAGTGGGGCGGTCCTTCACCACTTGGGAATGTCCCGCCCTACTGCAAATGATTCTGGTTCAAGATCTTGCGCCAATTTAGCATCTCGAACTGCCGTTTCTAGGATCATCTGGCATTCCCTAACTCGTAAACTCCGTCTAGAACTGCTGTTTTTAGGATTATTGATTCATCATTTATTGTCGTTTTCACTTCCTCGACAACAAGAATATCGCCAACCCATTTAACCTGAGTTGGGGATATGGCTATTTTACAACACCCAAGTTCTTCAACCATGTATGAAAAAGATGAAGTTGCTCTAATCAAACAATCGAATTTCATCATGTTAAAAAAATCATCAAGCACACAATCTTGATAATTATTATCACCTTTTTTTGAATCAAATACAATGTTTGTTTTATTAACCAATTTTTTATATCTTTGCTTGATATGTTCAGGTTTCTGATCATCCGTATAGATAAATAGATACATCGGGACGTTACCACACAGCTCTGATAACCTTTTAATTTGATCAATATAATATTGATCTGGAGGAAACTTGCTAGGATGCTTTACGTCAGAACAAAGGCATTTTCGTACAGGTTTGTCATGAGCTTTTTTTATGTCTTCTGCGGTGTACTCTTGACGTGACATAAGTGGCCAGTCATGCCCCCCCCCTTTTCTTACATGAACGGCTACTGTTATCATATTTTTAGGTAATTGAATAGCCTTAATCTTCTTTCGAGGGGCGATCATCTTGCGCATATGTGCTAAAAATTCAGCTTGATCTTCAGCTGTGGCGTGAGGAAAAATGATAGGTTTATAAAAAGAAACTTCATAAAGAATATACGGCTCTATCTTTTTGAGCGCTGCCGATGCTGGCTGTTTTAAGCGAAACCTTTGTTTCAAATCCTGAGTATATTGTATTTCATGCTTATGCAATACCAATCGATCGGAATATTCAAAGGGCTGATATAAAAAAGGCATATTTAACAGCCATGCTAAGCGTTTAGCATTATAATAAAGCAGCAGTTGATCCCCAAATCTTCCATTGTGATACGCTGTCATTATAGCATTAGTGGATTCAGTTCCATGGCAACTATAATAACAAAACGAGATGAAAATAAATGTTAAAATTGTAAATTTGTGTATGTTTTTCATTATTACCTTTTCACTGCTTTTTCTAGAATGATGCAGAAGCAAGTGTCATTAGTCAATCTCTTTCCATGCCAGGCGATAGCGCTTAACCTCTTCTGTACAAGGGACGATGTTTTTTTCAACAAAGCGCTTCCAAGAGCTTGAGATTTGCATGAGGGGAATCTCAAAGGAAGCCCAAGGGATATCCGATTTTAGGTGATAGAAAATCGCATGTGCCAGTAGCTTTGGACCTAACATGAATTGTTCAAACCCCTTTTCGACAAAAAGGGCGCTATAATTGATTGTATCGCTCGCTTTTCGCTCCGTAATCATCCAGGCGATGACTCTTCCTTGGTGTCGGATGCCAAGGGAGTTTAACGTCTCAAAGCAGGGCTTTCCATTTTCATCAACAGGAGAAAACGGGGGGAAAAGAGCCGGTTTAAAGATATTGTTGACTTTACCTCGAATGATCTGTGCTTGCTCCTTTTTGGTCAAATCGGTCCAAAAAAATTCTTGAAAATCATCTAAAAGACCGCCTATAGAGTAAATCCAGGGCATCGTTAACTTAGAAACGGCAGCTCGTGATATTTTACAGGTGATCATGTAAGGTCTTGTTCCACTCCACTTATTATGTAGAGTAATTTCTTCAAAAAATAAGGTCGAAGGATCATCTTGTAGGTACACAAGAAAGAAATGGTGGCACCTTAGGCTGATTCCGAGCCGCTCTACCTCTGACAATAGCTTTGCACCTACCCAGATATTGTCTTGAATTGTGGATTCGGTACTTAATAGGTGGATATCAAGACTTTGACTATAGCTTGCCTTATCTGGCTCACTTTTGCCATTATTGAGTGAGGCAACGGCAAGCCCTATTGGATTACCCTCTAATGTCATCCCGACAAAAAGCAGCGTTGTCGCTTGTTTATTTAATGGGTTTTTCCCTTCTAGAAAAGAGGCCAGCTTGTGAGGAATCAGGTGCTTAAATTTGATAAATGGATCTAATTGAGTGGTAAGCGTTTCCTCTTGATTGAATGTGGCATGGATGAATCCGTACATAAGGCTATCATCGTTCCTAAAATTTTAAGGTGAAAGCTCCTCTTGATCATGTCGACTTAATGAAAAAAATTCAACACAAAGACACAAAGAACAGCAGCTCCCGGAGTTTTATTGTCAGCCTCGAAAGACTGCAATTTATAGCTGGAATTGCTGCATTTATGTTAAATCAATCTATGTATAATTTGTTTTATTGTTGAAAAATGTTGTTTGTTGTATAATAAAAATTGTATTGTTAATAGTTTAATTTAATAGGTGAAATATGGGATCAGTATCTGGAAATTCAGGTAGTTCACAAAATTCTTCAACTCCCCTGGTTTTGTCGGCCAGCCTTGCGTCTTCTTCAGAGGTTCCCGATGCATTTGTCAAGCATTTACAAGAGCTGCAGACAAATATTGAGGCAGCCAGAGGGACTCCAGGTGTGCATAATCTAGTGATGAGAATGTTTAAGATGATGCACGATGCTGCAGATAATCCATCTACAGCACCTGCAGCGATTATATTTGAAGGAAAAGAGCTCCATTTAAAAGATTTAAAATTAAAACATATCGAAAAATTTGCAGATTTTGCAGAAAAATTTTTCAAAGGGGAGATCACATCAATACGGGGGCGTTTTAGTGCCGATGAGAATTACTCACCAAACATCGAGGGAGCAGCTAAGTTCGTGCAAGGTAAATTTGGCACGTTGCGCAATAGGCTAAATCCAAGGGCAAATGTGGGGGGAGTATTAAATAAGTTTGAAGGGGCATTATATGACGTTAAGGCGTACGATCCGACTAAACAGGGTACGCCCCATGAAAATCATGTTAATGAAGCTGTTAGAGTCAAAGAAACCGAGTTAAATAGTAGAGTTGACGTTGCGCAAAATCAAATGATTTCGGCAAAGAAGGAGCGCGATTTTCATGCAAAATTACATAAATATGTGAAAAGGGGAGCAGCTGTTGCAACTGTTACAGGAGGCGTGCTTGTTGCTGTGGGCGCGCTTCTCGCAACAGGTCCAGCTGTTCCTGCCTTTTTAATCGCCCTTGGGATAGTGTGTGCCATTTGTGCGATGGGCTCTTTGTACGTATCTAGCACGTATGGCAGTGAATGCGCCGATCAATTAAATCAAGCAACGCATCAACTTGAAAAATATTCCAAGCAAAAGACGGCCTTGCCCGATTTTTTTGCCTTCTTATCCAAAATCGGGGTAAAAGAGGAGGATTTACAAAAGTTTTACATGCGCGATCTAGATAAAAAGAAAGCAGCTGCCATTATGAGAGCGCCCTCTTCCTTTCCTCTTGAAAAAACATACGTAAATGAACAGTTGTTTGATCAGTCGCTGCAGTTTTATCAATTGATGGAAAAAGAGAAAACAAAGCAAGGAGAAATAGAGGCAGAATTGGGGCTGGCGCGACTTGAACTTGAAAAGCGATTAAAGCCTCAGGAAAGTACACCCGGCGTACAGATCATTAACACAGATCCTGATGTTGAAAAGGAGAAGGATGAATTCAAGAAACAGATTAAAGAGTCTACAAAAGCGCTTGAAAGCAGTAAAAAAATAAGCAAAGACTTAGAAGATAAGTTGAAAGGATTACTTAAAGGCGAGGGTGTTTCGCTGCCGGCAACCGCACCGGATGCTCAGGATCAAAGTTTACAAGCAGCTCCTAGTTTACAAGCAGCTCCTAGTTTACAAGCAGCTCCTATTGCAGCTACAATAGAGCCATCGGCAGTCAGTCTTGAAGCTGCTCAGGCGCCGACACAAGCTGTTCAAGCGCCGGGTCCGACAGAAGATTTAGGAGCAGGTGTCGGCACTCCTCTCCCTTCAACAAGACGTCAAAGAGGAGGCTAAAAAATCTCTTACGCAATGGCGCGTTTGTTGTGTTTGACTGCAAGGGGCTTGTTTTCTGTAATGGCTTCTTTTTCTACGAGGATCTCGCCGATCGTGTCATCGGTTGGGACTTCAAACATCATCTCGCGCATTTTGTTTTCTATGATCATGCGAAGCGCTCTTGCTCCAGTACCTGCATCCATTGCCTTTTCAGCGATGGCGCGAAGGGCTTCTTCTGTAAAGGAGAGCTTAACCCCTTCCATCTCAAACATCGCCGTATATTGTTTCACAATGGCATTTTTTGGCTGCGTCAATATCGTGACAAGGTCATCGACTTTCAATTCGTTGCAGTTGGCAATGCTATTAAATCGACCGACGAACTCCGGGATCATGCCGAAATGGATTAAATCTTCAGGTTCAACTTTTGCAAGTAGCTGATTTTTTTCTTTTGAATCGATAGCCTGTTGGTCTTTTTGTGCCGCATTAAACCCTATTGTGCTTTTTCCAAGGCGTTTTGAAATGATCTTATCAAGACCGACAAAGGCGCCGCCCACGATAAATAAGATGTTTTCAGTGTTGACTTTGATATACTCTTGATTTGGGTGCTTGCGCCCTCCCTTCGGTGGGACGTTGGCAATCGTACCTTCTACAATCTTTAAAAGGGCCTGCTGCACCCCTTCGCCCGAGACATCTCGCGTGATGGAAACATTTGACGTCGTCCTTCCAATTTTATCGATCTCATCGATATAGACAATGCCGAGTTCTGCCTTTGCAACGTCAAAGTCTGCGGCTTGTAAAAGCCTTAAGATGATATTTTCGACGTCCTCACCCACATAGCCAGCTTCTGTTAGGGTTGTGGCATCTGCAATTGTAAATGGCACATCTAAGATATTGGCAAGGGTTTTTGCAATAAGCGTCTTTCCAGATCCTGTGGGACCAAATAAGAGGACGTTTGATTTGCTAAATTCCACTTCTTCTTCTTGTCCTTTACGTCCAATCCTTTTATAATGATTGTAAACGGCGACAGAGATGGCTTTTTTTGCATTTTCTTGCCCGATGATATACTCATCTAAGCGCTCTTTAATTTCTTTTGGTTTAAGAGACTTAAAAGTAAATGGCGTCGGTTGCTTTTTATCCAAAATGCCTGAACAAAGGCGAATGCACTTATCGCAGATATAGACATTAGGCCCTGAAATTAACTTTTCAACATGTTCTTCAGTGCGTCCACAAAAAGAACATGTGATGGCAAGAGGGTCAGTTGTAGGGGGATTCTTTTTAGACATGGTAACCTTGTAACCTTTTGCTTCTTTTATGTGGCTTTTGTGACAGCGATAGGTGTCTTGATCACAACCTCATCGATAAGTCCGTAGCTTTGCGCCTCTGTTGCACTCATATAAAAATCTCTTTCAGAATCGGCGGCAATCTTTTGCACCGTTTGTCCTGTATGGGCAGCCATAATTTCGTGAAGGCGCCCTTTTAAAATGAGGATTTCTTTCGCTTGCAGCGCAATATCTGCCGAGGTGCCACCTACTCCACCATAGGGCTGGTGAATCATAATTCTGCTGTTGGGAAGAGCAAATCGTTTGCCTTTTGTTCCCGCTGTCAAAAGCAAAGCTCCCATAGAAGAAGCTTGTCCGATGCAATACGTATTGATATTGCAGCTTAGCCACTGCAGTGTATCGTAGATGGCAAGGCCTGCTGTAATATAGCCACCCACCGAATTGATGTAGATATGGATATCTTTTTTTGGATCTTCCATCCTCAAGAAAAGCAGTTGGGCGACTACTACGTTTGCAACGTGATCGTCAATTTCAGAGCCGATAAAAATAATTCTATCTTTAAGAAGGCGCGAATAGATATCCATGGAGCGCTCTCCGCGTCCGGTATCTTCGATGACATAAGGCGTTAAAGAGAATTTAGGTCGTTTGTCTTCTTGGTTATTTGTCATGGCGGCTTTAAATCCTTTTACTTTAAATTGCGCTACTTTGGAGGAGGTGATCTAATATTTTCACCACCAAAATGTGCGACTTAATCGCCTTAATTTCTTGCTGCAACTCTTCTTGGTCTTCATTTTCCAAATTGGTAATGCCTGCCGCCCATCTCTCTTGCATCAGCTGCATCATGACTTCATCATTTGTCACTTGGATATGGTTCGCATAGGCCAGATAATCGGTCAAAAAGTAAAAGCGAAGTTCGCGGTCGATCACGGCGAGAAGCTCACTTTCGATGCGTTGCTTTTTTTGCTCAAGATCGGATGGATCAAGTGTCTTATCTTCTCGATAAGCTTTAAGAGCTGTTTTAGATCTTGCCTTTAATTCGCTTTGAACGATGGAATAGGGCAGATCAAAAACATACTGGTCTAACAGCGCTTTTCTAACCTGCGCGCGCATTTTAGTTTTTTGCTCTTGCTTAAATCGATTGTCTAGCGATGTTCTCACTTTATCTTTTAGATCGGCTAGATCACTTGCTCCATAGGTTTTTGCAAGTTCATCGTCTAATGTTGGGATAGTGGGCTCTTCAATGGTGTGAATCTGAATGCGCAAGTTCACAGGATTAAACGGTTGATGGTCATGCGTTTCGTCTTTGCATTTGCCATCTTCTGTTTCGCAAGATAAGTGCCTTTCATCTTCTGATACCCCTTCAACGACATCGCCCGGCATTTTTCCGACGATTAGGCGGCGCATCCATCTGTCCATTTTCTTTTCCATGGCATGTAGCCTTGTTTTTTCATAAATGGTGCGAGGAGAAGCTCCTAAGATATCGATTGTGAGATTAACGTAGTCCCCTTCTTGTACAGGACGGTCTGAAATATCTTTCCAGCTTGCTTTATTTAAGCAAAGGTCTTGCAAATAGTTTGTCACTTGTTCATCTGTCACTTTTTCAGTTTCGATGTGGGGAAGCTTTAGGGTAGAGGGAACAATTTCCGGGAATTTAGGGAAGGCTTCAAATTCAACGAGGAATTCTCCTCCTTTTTCTAAAGATAATTCCTTGATCGATGCCTTTGTCACACTATCTTTGCTTAATGGTCTTGTGTCTGTAAGATGTAAGCCTTCTTCAAAGGCTTTATTTAAGGCAATATCCTTCCACTCCTGATCGATAGCTTTAGCAAAGTTTTTTTCGATAAGCGCTTCTGGAGCTTTTCCCTTGCGAAATCCAGGAATGGAAATTTCCTTATTAATTTTCTTTAATGCAAGAGACCTTGTTAACGCAACAGCCTTAGGCGTTGCATTGATCGTGAACTTGACGCGGCAGCCCGGCTCTTTTAAAACCGTAAGCGTCATATGATCGTTGTTAAACACTTGCTCTTTTGTGGATAGATTGTGATCTTGTGACAAAGCGACCTCTTTGTTTAAATGAAATTATCCTAGATCCGGCAGTTCGAGATGGCAAATTAATGCAAGATCTTGAATTAGAATCACTTTGCAATGGGGTGGGACATTCCCAAATGGTGAAGGACCACCCCATTGCAAATGATTCTGGTTCAAGAGATTGCGTTAAGTTGCCGTCTCCAACTGCCGGATCTAGGATTATGGGACTGTTCAATATATACTGCTTCATATACTGCATATACTGCTTCATATTACTGTATACTGCTTCATATTACTGAACAGTCCCTAAGCGGGTGATGAGGCTTGAACTCACGACCCTCACGTTGGCAACGTGATGCTCTACCACTGAGCTACACCCGCAAGAGATATTTTTTATAAGTGAACGATCATATAGCGGGTGATGAGGCTTGAACTCACGACCCTCACGTTGGCAACGTGATGCTCTACCACTGAGCTACACCCGCGAAAGATAATTTTTCATTCACACTTTATACACGAAAGATATTATCGCACTCTCCAATTTTATGGCTAGTGATTTTTTCCCATAAAGTAGCGGGCGATGAGGTTCGAACTCACGACATTCACCTTGGGAAGGTGACGCTCTACCAACTGAGCTACGCCCGCAAATTTTCCCCTTGAACTGTAATCTTTTGCGCAATTTTAATGCAAGAGGTCTAATTTTTTTAGCGGGAATAGCTGATTTTTTCTAGCACGGCATAGGAAATCAATAAAATTCTTGGCAACTAACACCGAATAGGGTTATAACGTTTAACTTAAATTATACACCCAATCACGAGAACTATAAAGAATAGAAAAAGATGTTAAATTTTCGAAAAATGAAACACGACCTCTCTCCTGTCATGGTAAAAGATGGAAAATTACTATGCGATGGAAAAGCAGTAAGAGGGGGAAAAATTCTTAAAATGAACGCGCAGACTCTTCGCTTAAGCTGCATGGTCGAAGGAAAGTACGATAACGCCTATCATTGTGAAATTGAAATAGATAGAAAAGAATCTATCGCTATCGACTCTGATTGTGACTGCTCTCATAAGTATGACTGTCAACACATCGCAGCGTTTTTATTTTACTTAGAAGAGCACTACGAAGAGATGCTCGTGGCGTATTCAAAAGAGGCTAACATCGAGCAAAATAGCGATGTGGATGAAGTGGAAAAGGCGACACTTCTTGAAACGTTTCAAGAGGCCGAAAAAAAGGATAATGTCCGAAAAGGAAAAAAACATCAGAAGGAGCTGCTTTTTGAATATGTAGAGGCCTCAAAAGTCCTCGGTAATTCTCCTTATTTCACTGCCGATGCGAATCATCAAATCGAAAAGGCAGAGATTGCCTTTATCATTGCAGCTGTTGAACCTGGAAAAAATTTGGTTAACTTTGTTGAGTTGCAGCTTGCACTGCGCCTTCCTTTTCGCTCAAAACCATTGAATATTCCCAACGTACGGGAATTCTTAGACGCTGTGCGTTATGAAGAGCCTTTGTATATCGGCGGTAAAATGTATTGCTTTTCTTTAGAATCGTTTGATCAGCAGTATGTGAGTATTTTACGCATGGTGATGGACTGCTCCAGATTTCCCGATTCAAGAGAGGAAAAAGCGTTAAGGGTCATTCAGATCGATAAGGCATTTTTTGGCTCTATCTTAGCGCACTCTTTTTTCATTGCGAAGGATCATCCTTTTAGCGGCATACAAGTGCAAGAGGAAGAAAAGCTTCGCTCCATGATGCCTGGATTTTACTGTGCTAATCTAGAGCAGCCCCTTTATTATTCCAGATCACCTGCAAAAATTAGCGTAGATCTTGAATATTTGCAATCCTCTGCTCCTAAAATTTTTCTTAAACCCACAATATGCCTTGAGACTGCTGTTGCGATCAATCAGGTCATCTCTTTTGAATGTGAATTGCCGGGAATGATCCATCAAAATGTCTATTACCGATTTAACTCTGTGATTTCCCGCAAGCATCTTCGCCACCTGGAACACTTAAGCGTATTGACAATTCCTGAGCCCCTTTTTGGAACATTTGTAGAAAATGCATTGCCCGAATTAAAGAGGTTTTCTGAAGTGACAAATCTTGACATTATCGAGCGCTTTGTAACTCTTCCCTTTGTAGGAAAGCTTGGGGCTGAATGTCAAATTCAGTACCTTGACGGCGAATTTGAGGCGAGTTTATCGTTTGTCTACGAGAATATAAAAGTTCCAGCGGCCTTTTCAAAGTCAGCTATTACAGATATAGAGTCATTTGTGACCAATGATGGGATAATCGCTCGTAACTTATCGGAAGAGCAAAAAATGATCGAAGATCTTTTTCAAGACTTTCTCTACGATGAATCACAAGGCATTTATAAAGTTAAGAACGACAAAAAAATTGTAGAATTCATGACGGAAGTGATTCCTCGCAATAGCCATCGCGTGGTCTTTAATTGCCCTAAAAATCTTTTGGATCAATTCATCTACGATGATACCAAATTTGCGATCGATCTTGTTGAAACGGATCGTATCGATACATATGTTGTATCACTGACTATAGAGGGTTATCTTTCCGGGACGACCCTTGATCTCTTATGGGAGTGTGTCGCATCAAAAAAAGCTTTTATCGAGCTATCTCCAAAAAGACTTACTAAGAAAAATGCTGAAGGCATTGATCTGAAGGTGCAAAAGTTTTTGGTCCTTGATCTTGTCAAGCTTGCTCCCATTTTGCACATCTTAGATGAACTTGGCATTAAGACAATTGAAACAGGGCAAGAAAAGCGCCCTTTATGGAGTTTGGCAAGTATTGACCAAAAGAGAATGAAAAGCCTTTCTTTGCAATTTACAATGAGCCAAAAGCTTCAAGAGCTGCAAGAGCAGATGCTAGGTCTAAGGCCTTTGCAATTTAGCGATATGCCTAAAGAGATTAACGCCACTTTAAGGTCTTATCAGGTTGAAGGGGTTAATTGGTTGCAAAAACTTCGATATATGCATTTAAATGGCGTTCTTGCAGACGATATGGGCCTTGGAAAGACATTGCAGGCGATTACAGCGATTACACAGTACCATATAGAAAACCCGCAAGGTATATCGTTAATCGTTTGTCCAACTTCTTTAGTCTACAATTGGAAGGAAGAATTTACAAAATTTAATCCATCGCTTAACGTCTTGGCTATCGATGGTTTGCCGCAATATCGCAAAGAATTACTATCGTCTACCAAAGGTGTTCATGTTGTAATTACTTCTTATAGCCTTTTGCAAAAGGATATTGATCTTTATAAAGAGATTGCATTTGCCTACGCGATTTTAGATGAGGCGCAGCACATCAAAAATAGGGGCACGCGCAACGCTAAATCGGCTAAGATGATTCAAGCCAAACACCGCCTGATTCTCACAGGAACACCGATTGAAAATTCTTTAGAGGAGTTATGGAGTCTTTTTGATTTTTTAATGCCGGGATTATTGAGCAAATACGATCGCTTTATCGAAAAATATATTCGCGAGCCATCAAAGACAAGAGAAGAAAAGCTAGAGTTATTGCGGCGCAAAGTTTCACCTTTTATTTTAAGAAGGATGAAAGCAGATGTTGTAAGCGAGCTTCCCGCTATCTCGGAAATTACTTACCATTGCCATCTTACTGATTTGCAAAAGCAGCTTTATCACTCATATGCCAATGCTGCCAAAGAAGAGCTCTCAAGGATGGTCACAAAAGATGGTTTTGATAAAGTGCAAATCCACGTACTTGCGACCTTAACAAGACTTAAACAGATCTGCTGTCACCCGGCCATTTTTGCAAAAGATAAAGTGGAAGCTGGCGACTCGGGAAAATACGACATGTTAATGGAGCTTGTTCACTCATTAATCGAAGGCAATCATAAAACTGTGATTTTTAGCCAATACACTAGGATGCTTGCTATTTTGAAAGCAGATTTGCAGCAGATGGGAATACGCTTTGAATACCTAGATGGCACGAGTAAAAATAGAATGGGAATTGTCAAAAGATTTAATGAGGATGAAAGTATTCCCATCTTTCTTGTATCATTAAAAGCAGGCGGATCGGGATTAAACCTGGTAGGAGCTGATACAGTCATCCACTACGACATGTGGTGGAACCCGGCAGTTGAAAATCAGGCTACAGATCGCGTGCATAGAATCGGGCAAAAAAAATCGGTATCGGCATATAAATTAGTGACGTTAAATACAATAGAAGAGAAGATAGTAGAGCTCCAAAATAGAAAAAGAGGAATTGTCCAAAAGATTGTCGATTGTGACGAAGAGGCAATTTCAAAACTGACTTGGGAAGAGGTGCTCGAATTATTGCAAACTTGAAAGGGATCTTAAGATAATGACAAAAAAATATAAACAGCTAAGCTTTAAAGATGTTGCAGTGAATTTTTGCAAATCGGCATTTAGCAAAGTCTCAAATTTTCGCGGTGTTTTCTCAAACGATATTGGCATCGATCTGGGAACTGCTAACACTTTAGTTTTTGTTAGGGGTAAGGGAATTGTTTTGGCAGAACCATCTGTTGTAGCTGTTGATTCGATTACAAACGAAGTACTGGCTGTTGGGCATAAAGCCAAGGCGATGCTTGGAAAAACGCCAAGAAAAATCCATGCCGTGCGGCCAATGAAAGATGGCGTCATTGCCGATTTTGAGATTGCTGAGGGGATGTTAAAAGCTTTGATTAAGAGAGTGACTCCATCGCGCAGCTTATTTAGGCCAAAAATTCTGATTGCTGTACCCTCGGGGATAACAGGAGTTGAAAAAAGGGCTGTAGAAGACTCTGCCCTGCATGCTGGCGCGCAAGAGGTGATCTTAATCGAAGAGCCAATGGCAGCTGCCATTGGAGTTGATTTGCCTGTCCACGAACCTTGCGCTAACATGATTATCGACATTGGAGGTGGAACGACAGAAATTGCGATTATCTCTCTTGGAGGGATTGTAGAGTCTCGGTCTTTGCGCATTGCAGGTGATGAGTTTGATGAGTGCATCATCAATTACATGAGGCGTACCTACAATTTGATGATAGGCCCAAGAAGCGCTGAAGAAATTAAAATGACGATTGGTTCGGCATATCCGCTTGGCGATAGCGAACTTGAGATGGAAGTGCGCGGAAGGGACCAAGTGGCAGGCCTTCCGGTGACAAAACGGATCAATTCAGTCGAGATTAGGGAGTGCCTGGCAGAGCCGATTCAGCAGATCATAGAAAATGTGAAATCAACGCTTGAGAGGTGTCCTCCAGAACTTGCAGCCGATCTTGTCGATCGAGGGATGGTGATTGCAGGGGGAGGCGCCCTGATCAAAGGCCTTGATAAGGCGCTTATCAAAGAAACAGGTCTTCCCGTTATTGTCGCCCCAAATCCGCTCCTTGCCGTATGCCTTGGAACGGGAAAGGCGCTTGAATACCTTGATAAGTTTAAAAAGCGAAAGGCGATGGCTTAAAAGTGTCACTTCCTACGGCTATTTTAGGATGGATTGATGAGGTAGTAAAACGCGCGCAGCCGGATGCAATTAAAATATGCGATGGATCGCGTCAAGAGTATATTGAACTAACTTCTTTGCTAGTTAAAAAAGGGACTTTCACTCCCTTAAATCCAAAGACTCGCCCCTTTTCTTTTCTCGCAAGATCAGATCCTGATGATGTCGCAAGGATTGAAGAGAGCACTTTTATTTGCACCAAAAATAAAGAAGATGCAGGTCCTACCAACAATTGGAAAGACCCTGATGAGATGAAGAGGATTTTAGAGGGGTTGCTTGACGGGTGTATGCAGGGAAGAATCATGTATGTCATAGCCTTTTGCATGGGTCCTATTGACTCCTCTTTGTCTCGCTTAGGACTTCAAATTACCGATTCCCCATATGTTGTTTGCAATATGCATCTCATGACGCTTATAGGTCCTGATGTATTACAGCGATTTGGCTCTTCACCGCTTGATTTTGTCTTATGCCTGCATTCGGTTGGAATGCCTTTAGCTGTAGGTCAAAGGGATGTTTCATGGCCGTGTAATCAGACAAAGTATATCGCCCATTTCCCGGAAGAAAGGAAAGTGATCTCTTATGGCAGTGGCTATGGGGGCAATGCTCTCATGGGAAAAAAATGCTTTGCCCTTAGAATTGCTTCTACAATGGGAAAAAGTGAGGGCTGGCTTGCAGAGCATATGATGATTTTGGGGGTGACTAGTCCTGCAGGGGAAAAAAAGTATATCGCTGCGGCCTTTCCATCGGCCTGCGGAAAAACCAATTTAGCAATGCTTCAAGGCTCATTGCCTGGATGGAAATTTGAAACAGTTGGCGATGATATTGCATGGATGAAATTCGATAAAGAGGGTGTGTTAAGAGCGATTAACCCTGAAATTGGATTTTTTGGCGTTGCCACGGGCACATCGATGGCCTCAAACCCGAACGCGATGCAAACCCTTGCTAAAAATGTCATCTTTACAAACGTGGCATTGACAGATGATAAAGATGTATGGTGGGAAGGGATGACTAAAGCAACTCCTGACCACCTAATCGATTGGCAAGGAAGAGATTGGAGTCCACATTCTAAAGAGGTTGCCGCCCATCCAAATTCTCGCTTTACAGTGATGGCAAAGCAATGTCCTGTGATAGACCCCTCTTGGCAAGACCCCAAAGGCGTGCCGATTTCTGCAATCCTTTTTGGGGGAAGAAGATCAACTGCCATACCCCTTGTAAAAGAGGCTTTTGACTGGGATCATGGAGTTTTTTTTGGCGCCTCGATGTCTTCAGAAACGACTGCCGCAGCTGTTGGCAAAGTGGGCGCTCTTCGCCGCGATCCATTTGCGATGCTTCCCTTTTGTGGGTACAATATGGGAGATTATTTTGCCCATTGGATCGATATGAAGCGCTATGGAGATCCTAAAAAATTGCCAAAGTTTTACTCTGTCAATTGGTTTCGCAAAAATGCAAACGGGAAATATTTATGGCCAGGGTTTGGCGATAATTGCCGCGTGATTAAATGGATTTTTGAGCGCATCCAAGGAAATGGAGAAGCGATAAAAAGCAAAGTCGGCTTTCTACCCACACTTGATGCTCTCGATATGACGGGGTTAAATTATCCTATTGAAAGTCTTAAAGAACTTTTGACAATAGATAGCGATGCATGGCAGCAGGAGAAAAAAGAGATAGAAGAGTATTTTGCCCTCTTTGGCAATAGACTTCCGTCAAAGTTACAAGAGCAGCTTTTAAGAGATTAAAGAAGTCTAATATGGCAGATCCCTTTAAATATATTAGGCGCTTAACTATTGCGCTTATGTTAAGCGGCGCACTGAATATGGCTTTTTTTGCTTTGATTTTGCATTGGACGATATATGAACTTCCAAGTGTTTCTTATTATCCTCATAAGCCAATTTTGGTAAATAATTCGATAGATCCCCCATCTTTTAATCAAAATAAAGAGATCTACATGGCATTGAAGAAAGGGGATAAGGCTTCACAATCTCTTTTAGATGCTTTCTTTATGACAAAAGAATTTCAAGCAATGGAAGGGTTGCTAAACCAAGGTAACTTTAAGATAGATCGCTTAAAGCTTCTTGAGTTGTCTTTACAAGGGGATTGGGATAGCTTATCCGCTTTTTATGAGGAGCAAAAAATGTCTTGCGACATATCTTCAGAAAGAAGACAGCAATTTTTATTAGATTATATCGACAAGAACTCTAAGGCGGCAGCACATCTCATGTTGATTACGGATGATGATTTTGCGATCGCAAAGACAAAAGACGCAAGCGCTTTAAAGATTTTACAGCTTCTGCAAGAGGCAAGTCCTGAAGCTGAAAATTTTGCTCAAGAGATGTTGAGAAGCTCTCGCTTAGATGAAGTGAAAAAGCTTGCCGCCAAGCGACTTTTTCAGTATGTAGGAGAAAGTGTTTCCGATGATAAGCTGCTCACGGCTGCATTTTCCCGCTTTAACGTAGAAACGGCAGTTGAGAAAACCAATTCTGTTTTGTCTATTGGAGATGTTAAGAGCTCTTCAGTGGCCTATAACAAAAAAATCGAAAGCATAAGCGAAAAAAATAGTATAAGCGGTGTGGCAAAGCAGCAAGAAATTCTAAGCAAAGGCATAAGCTCCATAAATACTCCTCAAGTTCCCCCTGCACAATTTTTTGCTGAGACTAAACCGCAGGCAAAACCAGTTGTCCCTTCCAAGGAATGCGCTTTTTCTCAATCTTCTCCCTCTTCTTCGGCTTACCCAATTACTCCTGCCCCAAAAAGAAGGGTCATTCCTTCGGTCATTGCCTCTAGACCCAAGGAATATGTCGTTCAAAATGGAGATACTCTATGGAAAATTGCTCAAAAGCATCAAATCGACATCAGATATCTTAGAGCGTTTAACAGGCTTGAAGAGGATGCCGTGCAACCTGGAAGGACAATTAAAATCCCATGAATGAAGATGCAAAAATAAATGCAGTTTTAAGTTTTCGCGAGCGCTTTGCACTTGCTAGCGCCTGTTCTGCAAATGAAAATCATTTATTTAAGTTGCTGCAATCTAAATATTTAAAATTTATGGAGTTGATTTGCCATCAGATTATTAAAAACAGTCTCCATGTAGATGGTTTTGAAAGCTTAACCGATCTAAACCCCGATAGGGGTATCCTTTTTTGTTCCAATCACAGGTCTTTTTTTGATCAATTTGCGTTAAGCTCTTGCCTTTACCGCAATACGCGTTGGATTAAGGCAGCAATCTATCCGGTGCGCTCCGAATTTTTTTATGATACTTTTTTTGGGATGTGTATCAATGCTTTTTGGGCTGGTTTTTCCATGTACCCGCCGATTTTTAGGCAAAAAGAAAAAATCGAATATAATAAAATAGCAGTTGAAACTATTTTGCGATTTTTAAAGACTCCTGGAGTCTTTGTTGGGATGCATCCTGAAGGAACTAGGAATAAAGGTAAGGACCCTTATCAGCTATTGCGCGCAATGCCTGGAGTTGGCGAGGTGATCATGAAGGCACAGCCCATTGTCATTCCGGTATTTATCAACGGCTTATCTAATAGCATGACAACACAAATTAAAAGGAAGTTTCAAAATAGCGATAAAAAGCAAAACGCTGTCATCCTTTGCGTCGGCAATCCAATAGATTTCACAAAAGAGTACAAAGTGCCGCCACGTCCTACTCAATATAAGCTTGTTGCAGACAAGGTTGTGCAAGAAATCCAATTGTTAGGATCAAAAGAAAAGGCAATAAGAGAGAAATTAGTTTGACCTATACCGATATTGTACTTGGTTCAACTGATATAAAAAAGTAAATTTACATCTATGTTGCGATAACAATAAATGTAATGTTATTTACTTATTTGTTGTTTTCTGGTAGGCTTTCAATTAAATAATGTTTTTATAAATGATTTTGAGGGTTTTACATGCAACCATTAAAAGGGTCCGAATTACCACAAACTGGCCAAAGAGACGTAGCGGAGGTGTCGCTTACCATGACTTCACCTGCATTTATAGCAGGAGGCGCTGTTCAAGGGATCTTCGATGCTTTGGCCGAACCAGCGCCAAATGCAGGGATTCTTCTCTCCTCAAATTCCCCTTCTGTAATACCTGCAAGCATTGCTAATTTGACTGAAGCTCAAGAAAGCATGACCCCTTTAGAGCTGATACCGAGTCTGATGGATGAATGTGCACGTCAGATTCTGGGTATACATGGAAATCTTGCGCAAAAAAAAGAGGCCTTTAAAAAATTTAACGCTCTCTTGCAGCAAATAGTGATGCCGAATGACCCTGGGATAGTGAGAAAACGCATTGAAACGGTTCATTCTATACAATTTTCTGAAAATTGTTGGGCCATCCTTAAAAGCTTTGCTGAGTGGGAAGAGTCGATTCAGCTCGTGCAGCTACTCTCCATCTACTACAAATTTCATGATGAACGTGATTTTGTCGATGTGACAATTGTTTATGAGGGTCTTTTTCAGTTTATTGAATTTCATAAAGAAGATGTAGCAGCATTAGAACATGCTACGGTGGCTTTTCGACGCATTTTGGAAGTTAGAAAACAAATCATTATCGAGGATTTAGCAGACAACCATATGGTGCTTCGTCTTATGCAGTTGCTAACCACAGACAATGGCGCTTTAAATATGCATTTAAACGGATGTGTTTACCGCATAGTCGCGCGCGCTGCTACAATGTATAGGATTAAGGTCGAAGAGCTGATTCAAAATGAACAACTGCCCCCTGAAAAAAAGGCTTTGTTACAAGAAGAGCGTGCAGAAAAGTTTAAACAACTCTTTATTCCCGACTACTGGTTTGGCAATGGTGAGAGAAGAGGGAATATTTTAGATCGTTTAGAGCATTTGGGAACTCTTTCCAAACTCCAGAAACAAGAAAAATTAAATAATGGCGAAATAAACTTTTTGGAAGGTCTTTACGAGTTAGGAGGAGCCTGGTTATGCATACTTAAAAAAAACTCAGCCATTGCTTGTAATTGGGAACATGTGGGAGTGCTCATACACGAATTACGCGGCATCGGCTGCCACTTAATCACCCCTTTAACAACGCATTCATTTACTATCTTCTTGTTGGAGTTTTTGAAGGCTTCCTATTCTCATTTTAGCACATTTGGCTTGGAAGGGGGTGTTTTTAACATCCGTGAGCCCTTGTTTAGTGAATATATAGGCGTTCTTTCTCTTATCATTGCTTTAAACCCTACGGACTTGCTCATCTTGTCAAGATGTCTTAATGTTTTGCTCCATATACTCACCTACGCAGGGCCTGTCACGCCAGAAATAAAAGAGGCAGCGGAAGTGATGCATGCGATTAAGGACTACGTCTTAACAAAATTTCCGCTTAGCAACGACTTACTAAGTCTCGTATTATTATCTTATGATGAGTTTACAAAGCGAGGATATCTTACACCAAATGTGCAGGTCATTTTTCAGCCTATCCTTGCGCCTAATCAATTATCCTTAGAAGAGTTTGTCGCATATGCCATGCATTTACCAATGGCAAGGTTAATGCTGCGTGGACAAGATGTGGCTGGCTGGGTGATGAATGTTCTCAATCATCTTGAATCTTTATCTCAAGAAGAGATGGGAAAACAGATGCAGACGCTGCATAGCGCGATGATGAGAGTCAGAGATACTGAATTTGATTATATCTTTACAAATCTAGCGTTTATGGGGGCTATTGAAAAATTAGCAAAGATATTAATCACAGCTGTTGATCCGCTTCTGATTACAGAAGCGTGTGGTTTAATAGGCTTATGTCAAAGAAAAAATATGGGGACTTGCAACTTATCTTTGCCAAAAGATCTCATAGAGAGACTCAGTTGGTTGATTGCGAAAGATACGCATCTGGACGCTACGGCAGTAACCGCAGTGATTTCTTGTTTTATCGAACTACAAGGCACAATCCCCCAAGACACCTTAAATATAGACCATGTCAGCGAAATTATCACATCTATTCACATGCGTTTGCCAAAAACTGCGCAAGTATACAAGATGATCAGCTATTTTTTTCAACAGCCAGCAGTTCTAGCGCTCTCTAATAAAGATAAGCTTGTAGATTTAATCTTAAAATTAGATCCAAACACTGAAGAGATCGGTTGTAAATTGCTCTGGATTCGTTTTACATGTTTTTTATATCCATTGACAAAAGCATCGAGTGGAAATGTATCAAGCATCACAAAATTATTTGGCCGTATCATCGAATATTCAGAATTGATGTTAGATAAAACGCGTTTAACGGAGGGACAAACATATTTAACAAAAGAAAGTATGGGTGAAATAGCGATTGCTTGTTCCCATATTATCAAAAATTTTATGCATTGTTTATCCCCCTTTGATCAACTTCGCCTAATTCCTATTTTAGACTTTATCTGCGAAAGATGGCCGGGAGATGCGAGGTTACTTGCAAGCTATTCAGTAGCTCTTTCTGCGATGTTAATTCAACCGGCAACCCAACCATCTAAAATAGAAAGAAATAAGCACCTGCTTCAACAAAAAAATTGGCTTGCTGAAATTAAAGGGCAAGAGCGTCTCTTAGAGAGACGGCTGGATTTGCCATTAGAAAAAAGGGAAAAAGCGCTGCGAAAACAAATCGTCTCTTTCAGAAAAGTGCTTAAACCAAGTGACTTCGATCAGCTCATTGCTGAAATTCACAAGTTTAATGCAGAGGCTCTGGGGGAAAATCAAGAGGCCCTAAAAAATATCTCGAAGGCAATTAAGGACTTTGAATCCTTGCTGGATAATCCAGAATCTAAAATCAAGAAAATTGATCAGGAAAGATCAAGCTTAGAAAAAACGATTGCAAAGTGGCATAGAGAAAAACAAAAGAAGATTCTAGCTCTTTTCGAACTTACCGAAAAATCGATCAAGGAGTCTATTCCACATTTGCAATTAAATTATGCCAAAGAGCTCTCTTTTCAAAAGATTGAGGAAGCAAAAAATAAAAATGTAAGAGTGTTAACGAGCCAATTATCGTTGCTAGATGAGGAGATTGCACGGTTACAAAATCTTTACGCCAAAGCTGTAGAAGCTGTGCAGATGTGTGAAGAAAGCGCGCAAATCTCCCTAAATGAGATTGAAGTGGCAAAGAGTTCAGTATCTTTAGTGGATATCGAAAAAAGAGTTCAAGAGTGTGCGCAGGCTGCAGCCTGCGCTCTTGAAAATCTACCTGCGTTTGAAGGAGATAGTGCTGCGGGCTCCAAAGAGGAGTTACAGGGGCGAATAAAAGAGCAGGTAGAAGATGAGCTAAGGAAAAGCTTTGCGCACAAGATGGCTGCATTGGAAAGGCGGTTTCAAGCAGAAATAGATGAGCAAAAAGCTCAAGCTCAAGCGTTGAGACAACAAAATGCCGCTTTACAACGGCAGATTGAAAGGCTTGAAAAACCAAAAGATGTAGACGTACCTCTTGAAGAACAAATTCTTAAAACCGCTGCACTTTTAATAGAAAAGCTTGAAAGCTGTGAGAGGGGCGAAGAGGCAAAGGGGATCCGCAAGCTTCTTAAATCACTGGCTACTCCCTCTACAGAGCTTGTAGAGTGGCAGCAAAGAATCAAGTATGCGGGGTTTATCATTAGATCTCAGAATGGTTCCCACATTAACTACGCGCACGAAGTGACGGGCATCTGTATCCCTCCATTTGTGGCAGGTAATGAAGTTGCAGAATATCAGAGGAAGAATGCACTTGAAGCTATGAATGAGGCGATGGTGCGCTGGCTTGAAATCCTAACCCAGCTTTCCGCTCGATAAAAAAATTACTCTTCCTACCTTTCAGGATCTACAGGATCATGGCCAAAGGAGATCCCTTTTCCCCGATCTATCCAGGGATTACATCTACAGATGCGCTTAATTGCCTTCCATCCCCCTTTGATAAATCCATACTTGGTAAGGGCCTCTACACTGTATTTTGAACAAGATGGAGTGAAACGGCAGACGTTGCCAAGTAAGGGAGAAATGGTCCATTGATAAAGGCGTATCATGAAAATGGCCGCGTGTTTCATAGGATCTGAAAGACGTCTTTTAGAAGGGTAAGCACCACTTCAATGACGATTAAGATGATGATGATCCATTCTAGTCGAGAGGAGTGCGAGTTGTTTAACTCTGTCCCGAGCATTTCAAATAGATCGTGGATGACGTCTAAGCGGTGATTTAAAATTTCTACACGCGTCACAATATCAAGATAGCTAGCGCTAAGGGAATAGTAAGGTTCAAGCTCTGGGTATTCCCAGAAAAATTCGGGGGTATCAAGAACATCTAAGTGCAAGTTAATGGAATTTCGCTCGATAAAAAGTTGCCCCATTTTTTTTCTGATCTCTTTTCTGGAGAGAGAAATTTTTCCATGTTCGGCTAGGTCTTCTGGGATCTGTTTTGTGGCATTAAAAGTCCTTTGTAGGCGCGATTCAAAGGTGCCAAGCTTAACAGATTGGCTAATCCCTTGAGAAAAGGCAAATTTAGTCAAGAGATCGTAGTTTGGAAGTATAATATGATCCTCAAAGATTTTTGCCGTGTCCCCATAGCTGAAAGTGAATTCGTCGATTTCGCTTTTTACATCTTTTACATGGTGATGTTGAAGAGGTGCAATATCTTCTTCTAAAATCTTTAATCCTTGTACAATCCCAAGACCCCAGAAGACGGCAGCGCCATGGGCAAAAAAGAACGCATCGCAGCTTAAGCCATCCTTTTCTAACACAACGTGAAAGGAATCGCGAAATAAAGTGGTTTGATGATTTGCTTTAAAGGATTCGTAGAGAGGCTTTATTGCGTAACTAGATGCAGCACATATTGCACAGCAATCCATAAATGACCTATAAAAAATGATGCGAAAGGGGGGACTTGAACCCCCACGAGGAAACCCTCACTACCACCTCAAAGTAGCGCGTATACCAATTCCGCCACTTTCGCATTAAGGAGATGAAACCATTGTTTGGTTCTTTAAGTAGCCGATATTAGCAAACAAGACAATATTTTGGCAAGACAAAGTTATTGCAAAAGGTCAACCTCGAAAGGTTGCAATAATTTTTTTAGCGGGAACTGCTGGCCTTTTAACTAGGAAATTGACGTTAAAAGCTTGCATTCACTATACTTTGTAGAGTCTCTTAAGAGACTATATAAATTTTATTAAACAATTTTTCGAGTGTATATATGGATGCAAATGGAACAAACTTGACCTTATCCCCAATTTGGCGCCTTCCTTTGCCGGGCAAGCTAGATGCAAACGGGCAAAGAATTAAAAGAGATGGGGCCGTGTTTAATAACGACCTGCAAATAGCTTGGTCGATTCTTTTAGACAATCAACCAACACATGTAGAAGATCTAGATCAATCTAGATTTAAAGCCATTTGCTTATCGAAAGCTGAAAAAACATGTGAATTTGAGCGATCTCTTCCCGATATTGTCGACCAATTGAATGAGCCGAGATTAAAGGCAATACTTTCTGCCATCACAAAAGAAAATCTTAATGCGCCAAATATTCAGCGTGTCCTTTCGACATTAGATGATTTTATGATGGACACTCTCATCCCGTTATGGTGGGCAACGTCCCTAAAAAATATCAAGAAAAGCAAGTTTACCATTGGAAAAAAGAGGACTACTTACAAAAAGCGAAATTATACGTACATCCTATTGTGATTGTGGGCTGCGAGATCATTGGAAATCGCGAATTTGTCTATTACCTTGATCCAAGTGATTCAAGCGATCCGAATGCCTCACAAGACGAAAAGATCTACGTCATGTCCTATGCGTCTATGATTTCAGGAAAAGTTTGCGATCTTTTTGGCATTTGCAACAACATCGCTCCTGAAGGAGTAGGATATGGATATTATCTGCCTACGCCCGAATAAAATTATTGGAAAAAAGAGAATCGACGTATTGAGTGAGGGAGCCTGAGAGAGGAAGCGATGCAATTAACGGGAAATCTAAACTGTATGTCAACACTAAGACCTGGTCGTGGTCGTCTTTACAAATCCCATGGGGTTGTTCCATATGGGGGTGGAAGAGCCCTTCATGGCGAAGAGTTTTTAGTTTAAAGCTTAAGGCTACTGCTTGCGCATTCTCTGCTAGTGGAAGTTGCTTAAGATAAATGCGAAGAAGTTGATAGAGCTTTGGCGCATTTTTTTCAGCCAGTTGTGTTGCATTAATGATCTGTAACATCTCACAAGCAGCTTGCAAGGTTTTTATATCGTTTCGTAAAGCTGTATGGCTATCGATCATTTCTAAATTGCTGCAGGAATAAAGCTCACCGCCCCGCCTTACGCATTCTGCCTCGATAAAGCCAAGGGGCTGTGTTGTAGCGCCTTGAGAGTGCTTTTCTCTAAAGGCCCCTTTGACAACAACTTTGATTAAACCATTGTTTGGAGTAAATAAAGAGATGATGCGATCGTACTCCTTAAAGGCGATCGCGTGTGTGATAATTCCGTTGGTATGTAACAGATCCATTGATTTATTGAGCCGTATGGCGTATAATCCTGGGTTAAACCTAGAAACGGCAGCCCGCGACGGCAAATTGACGTTATCTTTTGAGCTATAATCGCTTCTGGCGGGGATCGCCTTCACCACTCGGGAATGTCGATCCCCGCCAAAAGCGATTCTAACTCAAAATCTTACATCACTTTGCCATCTCGAACTGCCGTTTCTAGGTTAAAATGGAGTCATTTTGCCATGTCTTGTATCTCTTTGAAAGGTTTTTTCCGCATTGGAAAAGGAATGCCCCTAACTATCATCTCCGGGCCTTGTGTGATCGAGGGAAGAGATCATACTTTAAGGTGCGCTGAATTTTTAAAAGAGCTTTTGGGGAAACGAAAGATCAATTTTGTGTTCAAAGCAAGTTACGATAAAGCCAATCGCTCATCGATTCACTCTTTTCGAGGACCGGGTATTGAAGAGGGGCTTAAGATATTAAAAGAGGTTAAAGATACATTTGAAGTACCCATTACTGCCGACGTCCATACACCAGATGAAGCTGTAGCTGCCTCTTTTATTTTAGATATCTTGCAGATCCCAGCTTTTCTTTGCAGACAAACAGATCTCATCGTTGCGGCAGCAAGCACTGGAGTTGCTATCAACGTGAAAAAGGGGCAATTCATGGCGCCTTGGGACATGAAAAATGTTGTCGATAAGGTGCGCTCAGTTGGCAATCCAAATGTGATGCTAACAGATCGAGGCACAACGTTTGGCTATAATAATTTAGTCAGCGATATGCGCGCGATCCCTGTCATGCAAGGGTTTGGTGTTCCCGTTTGTTTTGATGCCACGCATTCTGTTCAGTTGCCAGGTGGGAAAGGGGACTCTACTGGCGGGGAGAGGCATTTTATTCCAGTACTTGCAAAAGCTGCAATCGCAGCCGGTGCTAATTGCCTGTTTATTGAGTCTCATCCAGATCCATCTAAGGCATTAAGCGATGCCCCTTCTGTCCTTGATTATAAAGATTTACCCCATCTTATCGATCAGTTATGCCGCCTTTATGAAATCGTCAACTAATGCCGTCTCCAACTGCCGGATTTAGATTTAAGGCAAGCTTGGCACTTGCGTGTATCCTTTTGATCTTGCTGATAGTTTATTTATATAATCATTTATCCGTATCAAAATCATACATTGTTGTATCTACGCCCGCTGATAAGGCTAATGTAAAAGATGTCATACAAGATAGAATTGGAGTGAGTAAGATGATCTACGCAGGTCCTCATCGCCTAGACATCGTTGCAAAGAAAGGGCAGATGGCGATGTTGCCTCTCAATAACGATTTTAAATTCGTTGAGACGATGGATCAAGTCGTTTGCCTTTTGCAAGAAAAAGAAGAAGGGGATTTTACCGAAAAAAAACTCACACTAAAAGCAGAGAAAGCCTTTTATGATTATAAAGAAAATGTCTTAATTGCAGAGCAAGTAGAGGCTAAGTATGCCTTATTTCCTCTTAATATGCCTTTCGATGAATCCTCTTTTTCCGAATTGATTTGGAGTTTAAAAGGGAAACATTTAGAACTTTTCGTAGAAAATGCAAAAGAAGACAATCTTAATGCCGTCATCGATCATGGCGATATTACTTTCATGTCTGATATAGAGCTTACAAGCGATTATTTGGAATTTAAGGGGGCATCATTATCTAATACAGAGGAAATTGTGGCCAAACATAACGTCAAGATAAGCTATAAAGACTACTTAATTGAATCTGTGCGAGCTACGTATTTAATGGCTTGTAAAGAAATAAAAGGGGAGCTTCTTATGGATGGAATGGATACAAATACGCCATGCCACCTAACTTCTTTGGTAGGCGATTCTATCTTTGCTAAGGAAATCCGCGTCAATTCACTCAATGGGCAATTATCTCTTTTAGAGCCCACTGGCACCCTGATTTCTCATAAGAGGCAAGCACTTTTGACATTTTCCTCTGGAACAATGCTTTGGGATGACTTTTCGCATACCTTGACCTTAAATCACAATGTGGTCATCGATCAGGCTGAAATGGGGCACTTTCAAAGTGCATCAGAAGTAAAGCTGCAGCAGGGGATGGCAGTTGGCGATGGGAAATGGCCAGATAGTAAATGGCCAGATAGTAAATGGATCGTGAAGACCATAGAAGCCGCTTCCGATACAACCGCGATCTATAAAAAAGAAAAGGGCAAAGAGAGCGAGAAGTCCGTTTTCCAGGAGTACGTTTTATCTACCAAGGGTAAAATCAAAATCGATCATGAAAAGATGCTAACAAATTTTTATAGTCTAGTCGATGAATCGGGGAATATCCCTAAAGGCAATCAGGTGAAGCTTGACATGGGAAATGTAGATGTTTTTTCAGATCACGTGCTCGTTAAATATGGCGCAATAGATGGCCATATGGAATTAGAAAAAATGGTGATGAGCGGAAATGTGACCATTTGCAAACGCGCTGCCTTAACCCCTCTTGTCCAGATTCCCTTTAGTCAATATCTAACGGCAGAAAGGGCCGAATACGATCCGCTAAAGCAAGAGATTGTGTTCTTTGCAAAGGAAAACAAACGCGTTTTATTTTATGATACGAGCAATCAGATGGAGATGAGTGCCCCATGTATTAAGGCCACTTACGATAAAGAGACAAAAAAAGAGATTATCAAAGGCATTGGCGATGTGCGTTTTCGCTTAATAAACAGCAATTTGAGAAAGTTATGATACAGCAGTCATCTAAAAATTGCCTTGAAGTGCGCAACTTAAAGAAAAGCTATGGGGGGCGCCTTGTCGTCAATGGACTTAGCTTTAAAGTGATGCAAGGGGAAATTGTGGGGCTTCTTGGTTCCAATGGAGCCGGCAAAACGACTGCCTTTTATATGACGGTCGGCTTGATTAGGCCGGACGGGGGAGAGGTGTTAATCAATGGAAAAGATGTGACAAGGCTACCCATCCATAAAAGAGCTGAGATGGGCCTTGGCTATTTGGCGCAAGAGCCGTCGGTTTTTCGCAGCTTAAGCGTTGAAGATAATATCATGTGTATTTTACAAACCCTACCGCTGTCGCGAAAAGAAAGGCTTAAGAGGTTAGAAGAATTGCTTGAAGAGCTGCATCTAACACCTCTTGCTAAAAAGGTGGCAGCTTCTCTTTCAGGAGGAGAGAGAAGGCGGCTGGAAATTACCAGATCTTTGGTCACCAATCCCAAATTTTTGCTTCTTGATGAACCCTTTGCAAATATTGACCCAATCTCAATTGCAGAGGTGCAGCATCTTATTAGGCTGCTTGCAGCCAAAGACATTAGCATTCTCATCACAGATCATAACGCTCGGGAAATTTTTTCAGTCGTCCATCGCAGCTACATTGTCGCAGATGGAAAGGTGGCGCTTTCTGGCACTGTCGATGAGCTTGTCAATAGCGAAGAAGCC
>JABDAE010000024.1 GCA_013289325.1 Chlamydiota bacterium | reverse complement strand
CTGCTAGAAAATTCTGCGATCCAAATAGCAGTTGAAACGCATGCATTGGAAATACCCCTTCCGTATCGTACTCATAAGCAGTTTTAAAAGGAGTTTTTTCGATGGGCTCCAATTTTACAATTTGATCCGGATTTGATTTTTTAGCTGCTGTTTCATACTCAGCGCTAATTTCTAATATATTGAGCTTTTCATTCGTATTCACCACGAGGCGAAGATAGCGCTTTTTGCTAATATGCACATCAATTGCACTTTTTTCAATGGTCTGCCCCTGATAAGAGAGCTTAAGAAGCGTGCCACTCGCCACTTCTGACCAGCGCTGTAAATCGTGACTTGCGCTAATGGTCACATGAAAGATTTGGTCTGTCTTGCCCTTCCAATTCACAAAAAGGCGTGTAATGGGGCGCTCTTTATCTTTTAAATTAAGATCTTTTAAATCTAGAAGATAACTTTGTGAAGATGAAACGCTGCCCGGCTGCCCCTTCATATAGACTGACAAGATATTACCATCTTTATCTTGTTTAAGATCAATTGCCATCTGTTGATTTTCCCCTTTCCCACTTTCAAGAATTGGAAAAAATGGCAAAGGTAAAATTGCCTTTCCCCCTTGATCTTGAGGGGTCATAATCTCAAAAGGCAGCGCTGCCCCTTTACTGCTAAATAGCCTGATATCAAAGAGCCGAATGCTCGATACATTTTGATACACGTGATCTGGTACTGCAAAATATTGCACTGCAGCCTCTTCTTTCGGCATCACTGTGCTTGCAAAGGCAAATTCATTGGGTTTGAAGCTATCAACAGCCGGTAGCGCGCCTGTAAAGACAAGAGCGAGAAAGCAAAAAATGGTATATACTCCTTCCAGCTGAAACCTGGAAAATTTGGCAAGGAGGCGGCGCAAGTTTTTGGTCTGGAACGAGCGACCATTGCCGAGAGGCAAGGCGCGAGTGAAGACCAAAAAATTGCAGCCAAGCCGACGCTGCCAAAATTCCAGGTTCCAGCTGGAACGAGTATATATCCCTTTCATATTATTCCTTTTGATTATCTACAGGGGGAATAGGCGCCAAGTACCCGATCCCAAGCATTAAGAGGCCAACGCCAAGAAATGCTGCAATTCTAGCAAATGTCTCTTGATTGGAAAGATCGATTAAAAAAAGCTTTGCCACCACAAGGGTAATTAGAAACGCACCGATCTGCCAAAGCCGTCTAAAGTTGCGATTATGCGCAATGAGCATTAAAGTTAGGGCAAGCAGCGTCCAGAATATGGAAAGGCTAGCTTGCACAAGATTGGACTTAAAAAGAACCACAAAGTCCCAGCGAATATAGAAGTAATTGCTAAGGATTCTTAAAAGCGTCGCCGTAGCCCAGATGAATAGCCAAAGCCCAATAACAGCAAACAAGGATTTTTGACTCGCAAATTCTTTCCTTTTAAATTTATCATGCTGGCGCATCCAAAGCAGCACCACCACCAATGTCCCCCCTTGAGCTAAGTCAAGAGGATTGAGAAAAGGAACGTAAAGAATTGGATCTGCCGCTCCATTGAATATAAGATCTGAGAGAAAACTTAAAATAAAAGACCAACACAAAAGGGCCCCAAGCGATGCGCTATACTCCCTAGCATTTCGGATAAATGGCCAATGCCTTGCCAAAAAGACGGCTCTATAAACCATAAAAGCAAAGAGTGTCGGAATCAGAATGAAAGCACTTACCTGCCACGCTTCTGAGAGCTTATAGTAGCTGGCAAGCCACGAGACCTCCCAAGTGATAACGGCGACAAGAAGCCAAAGTGTAAGAGCGTGATCTATTCTGGAAGAGGTTTTAGACACCCCCTTTTCGTCGACATAAAGCATTCGGTAGTTTAACAAGAAAAAACAAGACCATGAAATAAGCCCAATTAATGAAAGTAGATGGGTGGAATGTGGAACGAAATTAAAGTTTTTTGTCGCAAGAAACCAAATAAACAAAACACAGTGAATAGGCGTGAGAAGGCGTCTGATGCCACAAAATCGAAATAGATAAGACCATCTAAAAATTTGCCAAAATGCAAACACTGAAAAAATCATAAATAGACTGTAGGCGCTTATCTCAAAAGTCTTACCATGAAGAAGAATTGGTGAAACTTCAAGCGAATTAAGACTTTTAAGCCACCCTTCAAGGTGTCTTGCAATCTCATACACCCCGCCAATAAACCATATGGCACATGAGATAATCACTATAGAGGAAGCGATCCGTTTTTCAAGAGTTGTGACCGTCTTTTCATCTCGAAGTAAGACGATGCCTGAAAGAAGATGGCCCACTGTCAGAAAAATAATTCCGAAAAATCTCCAATTTAAAAAGGCGATTTCTTGTTTGCCAAGATAGATATTATAAAACTGAATGCGCTCAACTTCAGCTAAGAAAAGCATTAAAGCAAGAGGAAGAAGGAGTAGGCCAAAGATGCGCACCCTCAAACGCTCTTGCCTAATGCCGCTCCACACAAGGGCAGCTGCCTCAAGGGCCCAAATGGCAGAGGAAATAGTCCCGCTGAAAATAAATGGAATAGCTAACGAAAGAAGGGTAAGTCCAATCATCGCAAGCGATTCCACCATGAACTTAAATTCTTTCCCATATTTAGCCACAAGCGCTCTTGCTAAGAGAACGTGAAACGCTCCATATCCAGCCAAGCTTAGCGCAATGCCATACTCATACGGGTACACAAGATTCCACTGCAAGATAGAAGATAAAAGGGGGACTCCAAATGTCATCAAGCTATCGACAGATCCATGTACACCCTCTTTTTGCTTGACTGTGTATAACACATTAAGAGTCGTAAAGAGAAGTGTAAAGAAGAGTAAAAATAGTTGAATGCTTAGGTAAAGATCTTCCGTATAATGCCCATACGCCCACCCTACACCAATCAAAAAGGTAAAGATATAGCCTACATAATTTAACGAGCGCCAAGCTCTTAGCCAGCAAATCGCGAAAATGGCGACATTGAGAAGCGCCATGTAACTAAAGAGCGCGATGTGGCTTCCCTCCTTCTCAGAAGAAAGCAATGGAGCAAGGAAGCCGCCAACAATGGCTAGAAAAGCAAGGCTTTTAGCATTTTGCAAAACAGAAAGAACACCTGATAGCGCAGTGATTGCCACCAGAAGTGGAAAGGCAAGAGGGGTCGGGATAAAATAGTAAAATTTATAGGCGATGAATGTGGTGATGTATAAAACACCAACGCCTACCCCTTGTAAAATAAGGGCAAATTGCCTTTTGCTATTTCTTAAAGTAAAGCCAATGCCAAGAAAAGCCATCGACACGCCAGCTGCTAATATCAAGCGAAACTCAATTGGGAAAAGTCCAACGTCAGCTGCAAATTTTAATGCAAATATGACGCCAAAAAAGAAGATCACAGCGCCAATTCTTGCAATGGGATTGCCTTGCAAAAAGGTCGCCATCCATGATGAACCTATCTTCTCTTCATCCCTATCTGCTGAAGAACTTTCAAAGCTTTCCTCGCTTAACTTAAGTGGTGCAGCTTCAGGAAGGTTGGAGCTAGCCGAAATAATGGGTTGAGCAGATTGAGGCGAGGGTTTCTCGTTTGCTACTTGCGCTTTTTCCGTCATATCTACGGTTTCTATGGACGTTGGAACACTTGGGTCTTTTTTTCCGCGCAAGATGGAAATCTCATTTTCAAGAGCTGCTATTCGCCTGTGAAATCGCATAGCGAAATAAAACAATAGACCGACAAGTAAAGCTCTTACAAAAGAGCTAGAAATAGCAAATACAAAAGATGCGAGCGCCAATGCGAGTATGGGCATAACCGTTACCTAAATGGTTTTGATCTCATAGAGTGTAACTGCCCTAAATCTTCATTACAAGCATTTTCATAGCATACAAATCAGCCGTATGCGAGCATACGGCTGATTTATATCCCAGCATTACGGTATATCGCGAAGCTGACGACACATATGTTTACATTCCCGCACCATATGCTCTATTTGAGCTGGCGGCAAATGTTTTAACGACTCATCTTGCATACAAAACTTTTGGCAAGGGTCATGCCTCATGAATGCCCAAAAAGCTTGGAACGCAGATGATGTTGCAGGTGCAATTGAATTTAACATGTGCTAGCAGGAGTTGCTGTTTGTTGCATTACCCACTTGATGTTAATGCGCTTGATGAGGTATAATGAAATTTTGGGGGATAATGCCATGAATCATTTAAATCATGTAAAAGTAAACCTGGACAGCCGCAATCGTATTCCTTTAACAAAGATCTTAAAGGATTGCGAAGCGAAGACTTTTGATATGTTCTGGGAGAATGACAGATTAATCCTTATACCTTTGATTGAAATTCCCGAGAGAGAAGCATGGATTTATAAAAATAAAAGCGCTTTAGCTTCTTTTGAAAGAGGTTTGCAAGATGCAGCTCATGGGAAAGTTCGCAAGTTAGATTTATCTAAGCTTCCAGAGATAGATGAAGATGAGTAGTTTTGAAATTTTATTGACACAGGAGGCTGAAGATTATTTATATTTGCTAGCGTCTGATAAAGGAAGAGTACGCACTTATAAGGCGGTAAGCAAGGCCTTGATCTTGATGAGTAAGAATTTACGCCATCCCTCATTGTCAACACATGAATTTCATTCTAAACAAGGTCCTAATGGAGAAAAGATTTTAGAATCTTATGCTCAGAATAAAACTCCTGGCGCGCATCGTATATTTTGGTACTATGGCCCTATGAAAAATGAAATTACTGTTTTCGCTATTACTCCTCACCTTTAAGATTTGGTTTTTTAGGTATTGCCGATGATAGTTCCAAATTGTTCTATAATCACCTCGGACTTAAGTGTAGGTTCGATTGCGACAGCATCATCAGAGGAATAAGGTTTGCAAAGCCAAATAGCTGGAAAGGCGATGAGCATGGCCCAAGCGGAGATCCAAAACAGATCGTCAAAGGCGATGGTATAAGCTTGCTTGGTGACCATAAAATCTAAGGCATAGGCAATCTTGGCATCTTCAAGTCCATACCCCTTCATCACATTATAGGTTTGCTTTGTCATCTCTTTAAGCGGTGTCATCAACTCTGTGAGGTTGCTATGGTGCAAAGCCTCTCTCCTTTGCCAGGCTGTGATATAAAGCGCTGTGCCAAGGCCGCCTCCCCCTAAAGTCAGCCTGACGAAGTTAAAAAGCGTGGTCGCATGGGTCACTAACTCATCTGAGATGTTGAGCAGCGCCAGCTGTTGCAACGGTAGAACAAAAAACCCAACACCTGCACCTTGAATAAAGCGGGGAATCATAAGCTCCCAAATACTTGCTTGGGGCGTGATGTGGCTCATCATAAAGTTTGCAGCTGCAAGAATCAAAAAGCCAACACTCACAAGTAAACGGGGATCTATTTTTTTCATGACCATCGGCATAAATGGTGCGATTAATAGAGGCAAAATGCCAAGCGGCATGATAGCAAGCCCAGATAAAAAAGGGGTATAGCCAAGCTGTGTCTGAGTAAAAAGGGGAACTAAAATCAATGTTCCATTGATCATCAGCATGGCGGAGGCAAGGACTAAACTTGCAATGGTAAAGTTTAAATCTGCAAAACATTCCGTATGAAGGATCGGTTTTTCAGAATATTTATCCCACGCAAAAAACAAAATGAGCGCTACTAAGGCAATTGATCCAAGCGTTACAATGAAAGATGAATCAAACCAATCGTTTTGATTGCCGCGGTCTAAAAAAAGCTGTTGTGTGATCATGCCTATGATAAGAAGCATAACACCTATATAACTAATCGGAACTTTACCCTTTGGTAAAATTTGGGTAGGGAGCACATTCATGGCGGTGAAAGCCGATAGGAGGCCGAAAGGGACATTAATGTAAAAGACCCAGCGCCACCCATATTCTTCTGTGATATATCCCCCCAAGACAGGACCTAAAATGGGGGCTGTCACCATCCCCACTAAAATGATAGATAAGCACGGCCGCGTATAGGATTCTGGAAGATATTCAGAAATCATCGACTGCGGAAGCGCCATTAAGGGACCAGCCGTTGCCCCTTGCAGTATGCGAAAGATCACCAATGTGTCGTAGCTCCATGCAAATCCGCAAAGAAATGAGGCTATAGTAAAAGCAATGGTCGCATAGATTAAGACGATGCGGCTGCCAAATTGGTTAACAAGCCACCCTGTTAACGCAAGACTTATCGCAAGCGATACGGCAAAAAGAGTAATGATCCATGTGCCATCATGGGTGCTGATTCCAAAATCTGCTGCAATAGATGGAATAGCCACATTGGCAATAGAAAAATCTAACGCCTGGATAAAGGCCGCTAAAAAAAGTGCCGCGACAAAGCAGACAAGTTTAAGCCCATGTAAAAGATCTTGTGATGATGAGGTAGACAAACTTACTCCTCGCCTAAATTATCCTTTAAAACCTTATCAATGACTTTATCAAGCTCTTTCGTATTTTCCTCAAAAATCACAGTCTTAAACGATTTGGCTTGAGTTTTTTCCGTAAGTCTTGGTTTTGCTGCATCGCTTACGTCAACACTTGCAACCATCGATAGACCTAAGATGAGGGGATATTTTTTAACCTCTTCAGGATCAAGCGTTAGACGCACAGGAACCCTTTGGATAATCTTAATCCAATTACCCGTGGCATTTTGCGGGGGGAGAAGAGAAAATATGCTCCCTGTACCCGGTACAATCCCTGCTATTTTGCCGTTAAATGTGACCTTATCGCCGTAAAAGTCTGAAATGAGCTTAACGTTTTGCCCATTTCTTAAACGGCTTAGCTGCGTCTCTTTAAAGTTAGCTTCTACCCATAGCTGATCGATTGGCACAACGCTTAAAAGGGGAGTTGCAACCCTTATGGTTTGACCGACTTGCACATTGCGGTTTGCCACATATCCACTTACAGGGGAGACAATTTGACACCTTCGCAATGCAAAATAAGCGTTGATAAACTCAGCTTTTGCCTTTTCAATAATTGGATGATTTGCCAGCTCTTTCTTTTGCACTTTCCACCCAAGATTAGCCTTTGCAGCCTCAAGTTGTGAGACGGCTAAATCCACGCTTGCCTTTGCTACTTTAAGCTCTGCTTCCACATGCTCAAAATCCTCAAGCGCAATGGCCTTTGAATCGATAAGCCCTTTGCGGTTGTTAAAATCTAAAAGCGCTTTTGCATGTTTTTCCCTTTGCAAGGAAAGATTGGCTTGTTTTTGCTGCACGTCTTCATAATAAGAAACAACTTGACGCACAGCGAGTGCTAAAGCAGCTTTTCTTAGCTCCAAGTTAAGCAAATAATCTGTTGGATCTAAAGAAACGAGTAAATCTCCCTCTTTCACAAAATCGGTATCGTCTGCATGGTAGGCAAGAATTGAGCCCTCTTGCCTTGAAGAGATGACGATAAGGTTGCCCTTGACGTAAGCGTTATCTGTTGTTTCATAGTTGCGGTAATCAATCCACCAAATGCAAAAGGCAATAAGGGCAATTAATGCAAAAATCAACAAAAGGGATAAGATCACTTTAGCTCTTTTAGAATCTTGAGACATTTAAAAACCACCACCTAATACTTGAATGAGATTAAGGCGCGCCTGTAATGAGTAAAACAGAGCTTGCCATACGTTATCTTTTGCTTTTAGCCAATCACTTTCAGCTTGGAGCACATCGACTTTAGACTTTAAAGAGCGACTTAAAAGGGCATTTGCAATTTGCAAATCCTCTTGAGTAATTTTAGCCATTTCATTGGCTAGTCGGTAGCACTCTGTCGCATAGCGCGCTTCATCGATCGCGTTTAAGACCTCTTTTGTAGCTTTGATCACCGCCTCATCGTATTCAGCCACAGCCATGCAATACTCACTTTGCTGAACATCTAGCTCAGCTTGGAGTTTGCCTCCAGAAAAGATTGGAAGATTAAGTGCCGGCCCGAAGGCAAGTCCATAGACGCTTCCCCAATCAAATAAAGGCTTTGAACCAATTGCTTGAACACCTGCTAGCCCTAAAATATCGATATTTGGATAAAAAGCGCCCTTTGCAGCTGCAATTTTATAGCTGGCCGATTCGGCGCGCCATCTCTTAGCAAAGATATCTGGCCTCTTAGCGATGAGGTTTAAAGATAAAGAGCAAGGAAGTGGAAAAGGCTTTACAGATGGATTTAACGCAATTTTTTCGATCGGCTCTAAAAAATCGCCTCCTAAAAGTGCTTGCAACTGGTTGCCTGTGAGGCTTAATTCCTTGCTCACTTCACAATAAAATTGGGAAGCGAGCAGCTCTTGATTTATAGCCACATTGACAAGATTTAAGCTCATCAATCCATTTTTTTCTTTAAGTTTTACAAGCTCATTCGCTTCTTTAGCACTTTCTAAGAGGCGCTTTGCAAGTGTGACGCGCTCAAGATTCATCTGATAGCGAAAGTAATTTTCAGCAACAGATAAGGCAATGGAAAGGCTTGCTGCGTAATGCTCAGCAGAGATAGCATTGACTTCTCCAATTGCTGCCATAAGTTCGTTATGATGTATCTTAAAAAAATCAAAATGATAGCTAAATCCAAAATGCATATCGCGCTGAAAGTATGTGATGGGGTAATTGGGATCTGCCGCCTTTAAGGTGCCATACATCCCATTTTCACTTTGGTGCAATCGCAAGACGTTAGCGCCAAAATTTAAGGTCGGGAAGCTTGGCACATGGGCTTTATCGCTCATGGCATAAGCTTTTGCAAGCCTTGCCTCTGCTGCATTAATGGAAGGGTTATTGCAAAGAGCCTTCTCTATCAGGTAATTTAGCTGATCATCCTCAAACATCTGCCAAAAGGCTTGATCTGGCCAATTCTCTTGCAGTATCATCCCATCTTGATCGCTAATTGAGGTTACTTTTCTTTCAATGGCTTCACTTGGCAGCTCTTTTAAGTCGGGTTCTACCGCTGAAGGGATGATTCCGCAGCTTGTGAAGGCGCAAATGCCTAACAGTGCAATAAGAGCACTTGTATTAAAATACATATCCAAGCTCGCAAGTGATACAGATCAACTCCTTAAAAGCTTCTAACGCATCCGTTGATCGGTTCTCGCTATCATTAGGACATCGATGCTTTAAGTGCGCAAAGAAATGTCGATATTTAAGATTTGCGCCTATTACAAACTTTTCAGCAATCTCTGAAGTCGTTGCAAGATATATCACAGCTCCATGACCATTTGGCGATGAACCCTCTTCTCTAAATATGATTTTAGGGGAAGGGTTTGCAGAGATCCAGTGATGATGAAAGTTATACTGATTTTTGTGATATTCGGCGCCAAGGGATACTGTCCAATTAAATGACGTACAAAGGGGAACATCAAAAATAAGCTCTCCTCCAATCCACGGCCCTTTCCATGTGGCCTTATACCGCGTCGCATACAAGGTAAGATCGGTAAGACTTACATATGGAGGAACTTCAGTTTTTTGAAGTTTTAACTTGTCTGTATCATAGGCATAGCCGCAAGTCACCCCAATCCCCACCCAATTCAAGTCAAACAGATATCCAAGCCCTCCTTGAATATCAAAGGTGGTGATGTGATCGACATGAAGTCTTAAGGGAGTTGACTTAGACGTTAATGGAACGCGTTTTCCCCCTCGCCCCACATGGCTAAATCCTATCAAATAAAATTGCTTTAAATACGAAGAATAAGGAATGCAATTCCAATGGTAGTGATCTTTTGGCGGCGCGATCTTGCCGCTCATCCCAAACTCCCAAAGGCGAGTATCAGAAGAAGTGACGGCAAAAGGTTGCCCCGCGCCATTTACGCATACATTTTCAGCCTTTGGAATCTTAAAATGCCCTTGGGTGTACCCGGCAGTCATGTTAAACCTAGAAACGGCAGTTGGAGACGCTAACTTGACACAATCTCTTGAACCAGAATCATTTGCAGTGGGGCGGTCCTTCACCACTTGGGAATGTCCCGCCCCACTGCAAAGTGATTCTAATTCAAGATCTTGCGCCAATTTAACATCTCGAACTGCCATTTCTAGGTTAAAACCCGTATCAAAGCTAACCCCTTGCACTTGAGCACAAAGGGTTATTAACACTAAAGCCAAAATAATTTTATACACGATAACCTTATCTGATGGGGCATGCACCACTAGCGCAAGCCTCGTGGTGTTCTTCATCGCGCATATCGATACCTGAATAATCGATCTCTTTTAAACGGGCGACATAGCCATCATATGCCTCTTTTGTCGTGACCTCTTGAGGTAAATAGGCATATCCCAAATCTTCAGCATTTTTTGTCGGGTCGTTTCTGAAGAGAAACGAAACACCCACATATGAGTCCCAATTATTTAAAAGCCAATCGATGATTGCTGGCACTTCTGATGGGTCATAAGAGACTGTATTAGAAACGTTTTGTTCACACCATGTCTCTTGCAATATCCTGTACCACTCAAGCTGTTGAACGGCTGATTCTGCATTGACCTCAACCTCTTCAACCTTGCCATTTTTTCTCGTCACATGAGATCTAGTAAACGGAACATTTGTGTATTTCACAGGAAATTTGACAAGGACAGATTCTGGCTCATAAGGCTTTTCAATAATCGTGTAGCCAGCTTCTTTAAAACGAGTGACTAGCGGATCGTGTTTGGAGTAGGTGATATTATTAAATAGATATTTCCCAAGAGGCATGTGAATGCCTTCCGGTACTTCTCCCCACTCTTCTGTCCCCATGATCTTGCTAATTGTTCCGCTTGGTTTAACACACGTCACGTTCTTTGGCAAGGGAGCGTTTAGCTCGTTTGCCATGCTATAGGCAGCACTTACAGTGATATTGCGCATTCTCTTAAAGTCGTAGGCAGTAAGATCTGGCCTTGCGCGAATGCCTGTTAATCCAACGCCGCAAAGGTGAAGGAATTGGTTATTTAAATGCCACGCTTCTTGCAAAATTTCATCGCGCAAATTCACCATTGTCTGACGATAGTTCATCCTTCCCGCAATATAAAGAGCTCTTTCAAGACCAATCTTATCCCCTTTAAATGCTAAGACGTTAACTTCCGTCAGGTTGCAAAAACTCTTATTCCCAAGCAAGATCTCAACGCATGGATTGCACCCCTTAAACCAAGGTGCTCTTCTTTCTGCTTCTAACGTATTAATAAACCCTGGTTCTGAACCTCCCGAGTCTAGCATCAACTGAAATAGCTGCTCAAGATCTTGCCTTGAAGGTTTTGCTAAAAAGAGCAAGCTATTATTCGATTGCTGTCTATGTGAGTTACCCTTTAACCACCACTCTTTTTTTGCCAATGCAAAGTCTTCCCATTCAGGCTGCCCATATTCAAATAGAGCAATTTGCGCAGATCTACGGCTTGATAAAATTGTCCCGAGCCAATTGACGATGTCTAAGATATCCATTCTAGTAAGCAGCTGATCGGAGCGATCGGATAAAATTTTTGCAATGGCCTTAAATGCCTTTGAGATCTGCTCATCACCTGAAGAAATCCATCCATACCCCTTTAATCTTGTGCCTGCAGGGCGAATTTCGGAAAAATCTAAAATCAATGACTTGGCCGGAAACTTTCCTGCGACAAGTTTACCGATGGCCTTTGCCCATGCGATTGCCGAATCGCCCACTTTAATCGTCCATACAAACGTCTCAGGATCATATGTCTCGACATTATGGACAACACCTCCTTTAGAGGTGCGGTTTGACCTAATCACTTGAATATCTGTAAGAGGCCTTCTAAAACCATTTAATGTGCCTGTAATCGGTCTAAATCCAACGCCACATCCTTGAAGAAGCAACCAAAGCACATCGACTAAATCATAAACTGTCTCCACATGTGTGTAAGAACAGTTAAACATGCTCGATTCCCTTGTTCGACTAAGTTCTGTCCCCCCAAGCCATAGCGTGCGCCCTGATGCAGAAATGTAGCGATTCGTGATTAAAAAACGCATCTCCTCAAGTTCTGCTTCTTCCTTGTCCTTCAATTGTCTTCCTAACGCTCTTTCCCATAGCCACCTCTGATGACTTACCACCCGCTCAACAACTTGGTCCCAAGTTTCAAGGCGCGAATCGCCCTCAATAACTGGGCGATGATAGGTGCGAAGGGCTGTTGCCATAGCTCTTGCTGTAGGTCTTGTCATGGTGTGGTCTCCTGAAATGGTATTATTTTTTTAAGTTTGTCTAAATCTTTATCTTGTTGTTGAAAGAGTCTATCATAGGCCAAATTTTTGCGCGATTGTAATAGATCCAATAAAGCACTCTCGATGAAGTCTTGGTCTAAACGGTGGAAAAAATCGGCAGCGCAAATGAGTAAAGTCTGAAAGTCATCTTCAATTTCAAGTTGCCCAATTGCTCTTTTGATCAGCTTTAAGAAAGCAGGCTTTTCCCCAATTCTTGCCAAAAGGCCTAAAATTTCAAAGTTTAGCTCCAAATCCGGGGGAGGATCGTCCTCCTCAATGAGACCTTCAAGCAAGTCATTAGCTTCTTTAGGGTCTTCTTTTTCAAGGAGAAGAGCGTGAAAAAACTGGTTCCAAGACTCTTCTAATAAAAACTCACCAAGCCCATCGATTAAGTCTTTGGCATAGCGATTATTTTGATCTTCAAAAAGATCTAAAAGATAGTCGCGCAAAAAAAGATCGATCTGATTGGCGCATTCGGCCTGAATGCAAACACCTGCCTCCTTTGGACTTATGCCACTATCGATATTATCTTCAATTACGACCTGCAGCTCATCTAGTATATCCAGAAGTTCACCTTTATCGCTTGTTTCTTCATCGTATAGGCAAATTTGCCTATCCAATTCGTCACAAAAGATCGATAAACTCTTTCTTTCCGGCAGGATTCTTCTCCAAAGTTCAAAGAGGATTAAATAGACCTGATCGCGCACTTCATTGCTAAAATTTAAATCGATTAAAAGGTCATCAGTTAAGTCTTCGGGTGTATCGACAGCTTCAGCAAAGGCTTTAAACGAGTCTTTATCAAGACAAATATCAGAAATTTCTTGCAGCCTTGAAAATAGCTGATCGGATTTAAGTTTGCGATAATCTTCAACTTGCCAAGGAGCCACATCAAGAGTTGGATCTAATATCCAATTCATTCTAAGAGAATTATAAAGAGATCTTCTTTGCATAGTGTGAATGGTTACTTTTAAGAGCTATTTTTACGGTTTAATATCAATATGTCTTGCCGAAGCGAGCTTGGCGTTGACTTATGATTGGCAATTTCCAATAATTTTGGAAAAAGATCGGGAGAAAGTCCTTCGCAAGCTAGCACTAGGTATGTTGCAAGGATGAGTTCTTTATTTAAATCAAGCTTCAAGAGCTCTTGCAGACACTGCTCTGAAACAATAGGATCATCTTTAAAGCGGATAAGTGCAATGGCAGCCCTTTCATTATCCATAGAAAGCGGCCTTCCATGCAAGACTTTTAATAAAAAATCGCGCGCGAAACTTCCAATTGAAAAAAGCGCATCAAGGATCATGTCTTCGCTAAAAAAATCAAAATGGCCACTTCCTTCAGAACTCTCTTGGCCAATTGCTTCAAAAAGGGAGATCACTGCTCTTTTATCCCCAATCAACCCAAGGCATTTGGCGGCATTGGCAGCAGAGACCCCATATCCGGGAAAAAGGGGATTATGGAAATCTTGCGATTGCAATAGGTTTAATAACGCCGGAACAATAGCTGCTTTTTCCTTAACGATTGAAGCAATTGCAAGATCTGTCTCTTCATCGGTTTCAGCTAAAATAAGATCGGCGATAAGGCGAGGTATTTTATTTTTTTGACTATCCTCTTCATAAACAGCTTTCAGCAGCTTATAAGCTGATTTAGCCTGTCCAACTAATTCAGCTTGAGGCCCCGATAGATAAAGCGCTGACAAATTGCTTTTTAACTCTTTTTCAAGGGCATAAAGTTCTTTAATGCGAGAGAGTTCAAATGCATTGGAGACTCCCTTGCCTTCAGCTTCATAATACTCTATCATCACATCGAAGTTGCCGCTAAAGTGAGCATCGCGATGCATCAAGATGGCGAAATCTGAGGCATCGCCCATCGATAGAAAGTCTTGAGAAAAAAAATCCCGGGAAGAGAAATCATGAGAAAGAAAGTCCTCTTGTAGAAAATCATTTTCCTCGCTCATTATGCCTTCTCGCTCAGAATGCTTTTCTGTAATACATCTTTTGCATTATAGCTCGACCTTACAAAAGGGCCGCAATACATATGTTTAATCCCTAAAGAGTGTCCATAATTTTCATAGTCCTTAAATTCTTCAGGGCTAACAAACGCTTTTACGAGGAGCTTTCTTCTATTTGGCTGCAAATACTGCCCCATCGTCACAACGTCACATCCAGCTGTTGCCAAGTCTTGTAAAGTCTCATAGACTTGCTCTTTTTCTTCTCCTAATCCCACCATGAGCCCAGATTTGATAAGCATCTTCGGATTATTGCGGTTACTTGCAGCATATCGCAAAATTTTAAGAGTGCGATCATAGGTGGCAGTGTGGCGAACGCGCGGCGTTAGCGCCCTTACAGTTTCGATATTGTGATTAAAAATCTCAGGGTTTGCCTTTAAAATAATATTTAAAGCATCTAAATTGCCAAAAAAATCGGACGTCAACACTTCAACAGTTGATTCAGGAGATTCTTTTCTAATCGCCTCTACCACCTTAACAAGGTGACTTGCGCCCCCATCGGAAAGATCATCGCGCGCAACCATTGTGATCACGACGTGCGTAAGCCCTAAAGCCCTTGCCGCCTCTGCCACCCGCTTTGGCTCTTCCTCATCGAGCTCCTTGGGAGCTTTAGAAAAATCGATATCGCAAAAACCGCAGTTTCTTGTGCACTCTTTACCCATCACCAAAAATGTGGCCGTCTTTTTACTCCAACACTCTAAAAGATTAGGACATCTTGCCTCTTCACAAACTGTATGAAGGCGTTGATTTTGAATCACATAACCAGTCTCTGCTAAGGCACTTCCCCTTGGCAGCTTGCGGTGGAGCCAGGAGGGAAAGCGGCCAAGGCTTACAGCCTTTTCTTCTTCTTTGCCTCTTGGCAGCTCTTCTCCAGGATTTCTTGGCAGCACATTAAGGCGGGTCGCCATTTTTTTTTGATTATCTTGCAGCAATTCCAAATTCTCCTTTTTATTTTGCTTTCGGCTTAGGAGGCCAGTGCAGCGGAAGATTTTCGCCAATAAAGGCAGACTCCATCCAGCTCTCTGAGATCGTCGGGTGAGCGTGAATAGTTTCCGTGATACATTCTACTGTGAGTTCATTAGCAATCACGATCGCCATCTCAGCAATAAGCGTTGCAGCCTCTTTGCCCACCACTTGCGCGCCAAGCACCTGCCCTGTTGTCTGATCGATCACAATTTGGGAAAACCCATCCACCTCAAGAGCTGCTTGCGATTTGCCAAGGGCTTGGAATGGAAAGTGCCCAACCTTTGCCTTATACCCTTTTTCAAGGGCGGCTTCTAATGATAGGCCCACTGTCGCAATTTCGGGAGTTGTAAAAATGACTGAAGGAATTGCGTTATAATGCATAGTCGCAAGTTTTGAGGTCGCATTGTCTGCGGCGACAATACCTTGATGTGTGGCTACGTGGGCAAGCCACCACTTTGAAGAGATGTCGCCTACTGCAAAAATGCCAGAAACCTTAGTTTGCATAGAGGTATCTACTTCAAGCATTCCATTGGCAAGGGGGCTAATACCCGCCTTTTCTAAGCCAATATTATGGGTGTTAAGGCTTCTTCCAACGGCAACTAATGCACTCTCAGCTTCGATATATTTACCATCGCCGAGTGTAACCTTTACTCCACTTGTGACCTCTATTCCTTCAACCTTAACCCCTGTTTCGATGTGGATCCCTTTTTTTGTAAATGCCTTACTTAATTCCTTTGACACAACTTCCGCCTCCATCGGCAAAATGCGCGCAAGCATCTCTAAGACAGATACTTTGACCCCAAGCGTTGAGAACAAAGAGGCAAACTCACAGCCAATGACTCCGCCACCTACGATGACAAGGCTCTTTGGTAGGGTGCGAAGCTCTAAAATGGATGTCGAGTCGTGAATTTTTTTGTAATCAAAGGGAAACGCTGCGATATTTCTTGGCTCAGATCCTGTCGCGATGATGATTTTGTCTGCATAAATTTCAACATTATCTTCCCCTTGCACCTTAATGGTGCGAGGAGAGGTGAACTTGCCAAATCCTTTAATTAAGGTAATCTGATTGGCTGCAATGAGGCCGCTTAAAGATTTTCTTATCTTGTCCACGACATCTTCTTTGCGATCGACCATTTTTGCGTAGTCAAAAGAGACTTTGCCAACGCTTATGCCAAATTGATCTGCCTCTTGAATTTTGTGTAAAACTTCAGCGCCTGCAATGAGTGTCTTGGAAGGGATGCAGCCGCGATTAAGACATGTGCCGCCCACTTGCTTTGCTTCGATAAGAGCGACTTTTTTCCCGTTTTGAGCGGCTCGAATGGCTGCCGGATACCCTCCGGGTCCGCCTCCTAATACTGCCACGTCAAATCTGCTTTGCTTACTTGCCGCCATTCCCTGTCCTCTTTTTACTGCACGAATTTACCATAAATTTTATAAGAACTCAAGCCAAGATTTCTCCACTTGAGATTCTTTGGCCTTGCTCACCTTATGAGGCTGTAGTCAAAAGATCCTTAAAATCAATGATCTTATAGAAATATTGAGTCTCAATAACTTCATCATTAATCCCGTTGACATGAATAATGACCGGGACACAAGTAAAGTTTTTTGGCACTGAGAGATTGTTAATTTTTTGCTGAACTTCTTCTATAACTGTTTTGGTAAGTTCCTTGGCAGAAAATTTGATTTCACAGACAAAAAGTGTATTCGTTCGAGTTTGTATGAGGTAATCTACTTGGCAACCGGGAAGCTTCTTTGTCTTTTTTTGATAATATGGATTATCTGCGACGATTTCTTCCGGCAATATACGCAGCTGCTTTTGGATTAATTTACGGTTATTTAAAACAAGGGATTCAAATTGGAATCCCATAATACTTTGCCAACCCGGAAGAGTGCTAATAGAGATATCCTGATACTGACCCTTTAAAATTTGGTTCAATTTAGGTTGAATATAGCGATAAAAAAATCTTAGATAATTGTCTGACAATCGATAAATGCTGATTGATTTTTCTAGGCCAGTTTTAAATGTCCACGTGAAATGGCGAGTTAGATATTTGGATTCGATCAACTCATCTAAATACTCGCTCAATGTTCCGCTACTTGAATAGTTGATCCCTTTTGCTATTTCAGAAAATTCACATGGTCTTTTTGCTAGGTATTGGGTAATCTTTTCATAAATTTGACTTCTTGCACCAAATAAATCATGAAAAATATATTTATGTTCTTCAACTAAAATACCGTCGGGATCAAAACAGAGGTTTTTAATGTTTTCTTGCGCCGATAATTTCTGATTTAGCAGTTCGATATACCAAGGGATTCCCCCCGTGAGCGATAGTATCAAAAATTTTTCATGGGCAGAACGCTTAAACCCCATGGACTCAAGAAGTTGATTGCATTGATGGAGCGGGAGTTCTTGTAATGTTATTTTTTTTGAGATCCGCCCTAAATATCCGGTGCTGCTTAGAACATTTTTCTCTATCCACGCAGAAATGGATCCGCATAAAATAAGAATAAGCTTAGGATTCTTTGAAAAATACAGCTCCCATGCGTTTTTTAATTTGCTAAGAAATGTTGGATCATTGTGCGCCATCCATGTGATCTCATCAAACAAAAGAACAATACTTCCTTTTTTTGTTCTCTCTGCGAGCAATTCAAACAACTTACTCCAATCGTCGATTTTTATTTCCGGTAATCCGGTTTGATGGCTTAGGTGCAGTGAAAATTCGTCTCTTTGCGATTGAGCTGTTATCCCTTCTGCAGGGGGAAGTCCGATAAACCTTAAAAAAGTTTTCCCCTTTGCAAATTCTTCAATAAGGCGGGTTTTACCTATTCTTCGTCTTCCCTTAATAACGACAAGGCTTGCTGTTTTCTTAATCAACAAATCGTTTAGGGCTTGCAGTTCTGCTTCACGCCCTATAAACTTTGAATCTGTCATCACATCCTCTGCGGTATAATATCATTTTACAATATTGCGCATTTTATCATAAAGCGGATAAAATGCGCAATATTGGATTTTTTTTATTCTGCGCATTTTACAAGCAATTCCCGCTACCCAGGAGGCAAATCTCATATATTGAAAATTGACTGTTAAGAAATTGGTTCAAAGCATAACAAGACGTACACCGTTAAAATCAGCTTCTGCAGAATCCATGAAAGCATGTGTTTTTTCCAATTGAAGACAGCTTGTTTCATAGGACGACCAATTAACAGATGCTGTGTACTTTTGTGCAAAATCTAATGTTCGAAGGTAGGGCTCTGCTCGATTTTGATTGAGAGCTCGCAATGAGGCCAGATAATTGGTATGATTGACAAATATTTGCAAAATATATCATTATACGATATAATGATATGGAGACACTCAAGTGATACGCTCTTTTAATGATGCCGCCACCGAAGACATTTACAACGGAAATAATACAAAACAAGCAAGAAAAAAATTGGATTTCTCCTTATGGACTATCGCTTCTCGCAAGCTTGATATGCTAGATGCCGCCTACGAGCTAAGCGACCTTAAAATACCTCCCGGAAATAGATTAGAATTGCTAAAGGGGTGCTATAAAAATAAGTATAGCATACGCATCAACGACCAATATAGAATTGTATTCCATTGGGGATCACAAGGACCTGAACAAGTAGAAATTGTTGACTACCATTAATTAGAGGAAAACTATGCTCCCTAAAAATAGATCTCCGATCCATCCTGGAGAAATTTTGATCGAAGAGTTTTTAAAACCTCTTCACCTTTCGCAGGAATCTTTTGCAAAGCATCTCGCTGGTTCATGGACGCAGCCTAAAATTAGCGAAATTGTGAATAAGAAACGAAGAATTACAGAGGCAATTGCATTAGATTTTGCCGACGCCTTAGGAACTTCACCCGAATTTTGGCTTACTCTTCAAAATCGCTATGATCTTTGGTATGCAAAAAAGAATCATGAGGAAATACCTCGCCTACCAGAATTGGAAGCTATGGGTTTTTAGAGGCTATAGGAAAACTAATTAGTGGGAAGCCTTTTGTATTTTTTTATTCGCATTTCTTTTGAGTCGATTGAGTCAAATAATATGTGAAATACGACTCATTCAACTCAAATAAGCCACATGAGTCGCAAATTGAGTCGAATGAAAGAGGCTGAGTAAAAGCGCAATCATATCTAGTGATTACATATCACAAAAAGACATCCGCAAATACCGGTGAGTATTTGCGGATGTGTAGACGATTATTAACTGATGTTAATTATTGACCGACGTTCCAGCGGAGGAAATGGGTCACTTTAAGAGGAGAATTGCCATTTTTAGCATGCTTTTCAACAAGCTGTGCAACAGTTAGGCTATCATCGCGAATATAGGGCTGACAGATTAAACAATTAGCGTCCAAATAAGCCTTAATTTTGCCTTCTGCGATCTTATCGACCATGTGGGCAGGCTTATCCTTGATTTGACCTTTCACGATATCTCTTTCGCTCTCTAAGACAGCTGCAGGAACTGCATCTGGCGAGAGATACTCAGGAGAGGCCGCCGCCACATGCATGGCAATATCTTTAGCAAGCGCTTCTTCTTTATTGCTTCCTGTAATCTCAACTAAAGTGACAATTTTGCCGCCAAGATGAGAGTAAAGCCCTAAAGATTTATTGCTCGGCTTTGGCATGACGAGAACGCGTCTTACCTGAATATTTTCCCCAATTGCCTGAATGACAATCGCTCTGTACTGATCGATAGTAAGTGATGTGTCTTTGGAATACTTTTGTTGCATAAAGGCCTCAAGAGAGGTCGGCTTTGTCGCAAGCGCTTCTTCAACGAGGCTATCGAGAAATGCCTTAAACCGATCGTTTTTCACAACAAAATCTGTTTCTGCATTCACTTCGACAAGAGCTACGGCTGATCCATTTTCCGATGCGCCGATCATCCCCTCATTTGTCGCTCTTCCTTCTTTTTTAACGGCAGAGGCCATCCCCGCTTTACGAAGGTTGGCAATCGCAAGCTCCATATTGCCTTTTGCCTCTTCTAATGCCTCTTTGCACTTGCCCATGCCAATCCCTGTGCGTTCACGAAGCTCTTTAATCAAAGCTGCAGTAACTTCTGTAGCCATGGTTATTCCCCCTCTTTCAATCGATCGCTTCTTCCTTCAAAAGCAAGAGCTGTATCTTCTTCCTCATCCGCATCTCCCTTGCTAGCTGCAACGCGCATCTCATTTTTCTTATCGATGATTGCCTGCGCAAGAGTTTGAGTGATTAACTTAACACTCTTTAAAGCGTCATCGTTACATGCAATCACATATTGAATTGGATCGGGATCGCAGTTGGTATCGACCAAAGCCATCACGGGAATACCAAGCTTATTGGCTTCTGCAACGGCTAAGTGCTCTTTGCTTGGGTCGACGACAATCACAAGTCCTGGCAATTTGCGCATGGCGCGAACACCTGATAAGTTCTTATCGAGCTTAATTTGCTCTTTAGAAAGTAGTGAGAGCTCTTTTTTCGTCATCCCTTCACTTTCGGCAGATATTTTCTTTTCCACCTTCTCAAGTTTTTTAACTGACTGGCGAAGGGTTGTAAGATTTGTAAGCATGCCGCCAAGCCAGCGCTCGCATACGTAAAATTCGCCGCAAGCTTCTGCCAATTCACGGATAACGGCTTTTGCTTGTTTTTTTGTTCCAACGAACAAGATAGATTTATGACTTTCCGCAACTTCTTTGACCACCTCTACGGCATCTCGAATTTGTTGCAGCGTTTTTGCCAAGTCAATGATATATAACCCATTGCGCGCTTCAAAAATAAAGCGTTTCATTTTGGGGTTCCAGCGACGTGTCTGGTGTCCAAAATGTGATCCTGCTTCTAGCAGTTCTTTAATAGTGACTGTATTTTGAGTAGCCAAGCCTTGTCCCTTTATGTTGACGACGGCATCTTGTGTAAGCCACAAGATTTCGGTCTTGGTTGTTAATAAAATAAAGTGTAACAAGTTAGATGCCCTTTCTTACGTCAGGAGATCCAACTGCTGCACTTATGCCCTTAAGTTAAGATACCCTTATCATAAGGGTCTAATGCACTTTAATTAAGTGTAAGAGAAGCGCCTGATCAGAATCGAACTGACACAAGTAGCTTGGAAGGCTACTGTTCTACCATTGAACTACAGGCGCGTAGAAGACTAAAGCGACATTATCTTCAATCACCCTATTTTTCTGCAAGCCTATTTTCATGCGATTCCTAATTTGCAGGAATTCATTGACGAAAGGTATAGTCGCATCAAAAAAAAAACTGAAATATCTTTATTTTAATTGATTTTAAAACTTAATTATTAGATAATAGCTTTTTAACTAATCACAACAAAGACATATACAATGATTCCTTCAACAACAAATAACATTTCATTTCAATCTCAACCCCTTGTTCTCATGGGAAAGCTAAGAGATCCAAGAAGAAGAGACGCACAAAGACAAGGTAATCTGACAGGAGGGAAACGGTTAGCTGAACAACCAGTATACGAAAATGGAGCTTCGCAGAGTGAAATGGACGCGCAAGCTCCTAAAAGAATGCGAAAAGATGCGTATATACGATTAGAGAGCGCTGTAAAAATGACTTTCGAGCTCTATCAGGAGTCCAAAACCCCTGAAAATGAACGCCGGTTACTCAGGGCTAAAGTCAAGCAATTCGAGGCTCTTCATGCAAGGTGGAAGGAAAAACAAAGTGATAGTGCGAAAGAAATCGCAAGGCTTAAGGCAAAATCAGAAGAGGCCGAATCCCTTATACAAAAACATCTTGCGCGATTTCAACAATATATCGATGAAAGAGAGCAATTGCAGACCGAGTTTCAACAACAGACTTCCGAAAAGGAAAAACTAGAGCACTCACTAAGAGAAGTCAGTCACAAATACGATATCCTTAAAGACGAATTAGATGTCTCCAAAGAAGAGATTCAAGCTCTTAAGACAGACAATCAATTGCTGCAAGCGCGTCTTGCAAGCATTGGCACTCAGTGTCAAAATATTAGCATCGCACATCTACGAATTGCTAAGCTTGCAGCGGGAAGCAGTATGTGTTAACATATCGTCGAAAAATTTGTCGATAAAGCTGCTTAAAAATGGCAATTTTAACAACCACATGAAGTTTTGAAAGAAGTCTAATAAATGACAATGCGAAGGAGCACGACGTATAGAAGAAAGATCGAACGATTAAATATCCCGGCAAAGGCCAATCGAATCTTAAACGTCATTCTCGTCGCTATGCTGCTTATCGTCTTTCGCATTTGGCATTTAAGCGTGGTACAAAACAGCGAAAAACTTGAGGAACTCAGGCGATCGGAAAGACGCGTCATCAGAGAGCCCTCAAGAAGAGCCACAATCACCGATCGCTTTAACATTCCCCTTGCCATCAATAAAATCCAATATAACATCGCCATCCAATATCCGCTCATTAAACAAATTCCCATTGCAACTTGGGAATATGACAGAGAAAGCGGCAAAAAAAAGAAGGTCTTTGCGAGAAAAGCGTATATCACAACCTTAAGTCACCTTTTAGCAAAAGAGCTGGATATGGAGGGAGATAGAATTGAAGACCTCATCTACGCAAAAGCTGCCTTCAATCAACAAGTGCCCTTCATCTTAAAAGAAGATATCACCGAAGAGCAGTACTATAGACTTAAAATGCTGGAAAAAGATTGGCAAGGCATTTTGGCGCAACACATTCCAAAAAGAAACTATCCTCAAGGACAAGTTGCAGGAGATCTCATCGGATATATGGGGGCGATCAATAGCGTCGAATATGAGGCCATCTTAAATGAAATCAAAGACTTAGAAGAAATCCTCTTTAATGCAGAAATTGGGGAAGCAGATTTAAACTTAAAAGGAATCCAATCCATAGAACAGGCAAAAAGCCGTTTGAAAGACCTTCAAGAACTCTCCTACACCCTCACCGATGCTATAGGAAAAACAGGCATTGAGGCGAGATTTGAAAAAATATTAAAAGGATATCCTGGGAAAAAAGTATTTTTTTCCGATGCTAAGGGCAATTTTTTAAAAGAGATGCCCGAAGGTCATCCGCCTACTCCAGGCAAACAAGTCACTTTGTCGATTTCCTCTGAGCTGCAACGCTATGCTGAAGAGCTCCTCATTGCAAACGAAGAGATAAGAGTCACTCGCCTCTCTAGGCTTCAAGAGGCAAAAAAAACCATTATCGCAGATAAAACGCCTTGGATTAAAGGAGGCGCAATCGTTGCCATGGATCCAAACACAGGGGATATCTTAGCACTTGCCTCCCACCCAAGACTTGATCCTAATGACTTCATCAGATCCGGCAATAAAGAGATCTCTTCTGATAAAAATCAAAACGTCAGCAAATGGCTTGAAAACGAGACTTATCTTGAAGGCATTTGGGATCAAAAAATCCCACTTGTTAAAGAAGGCTTTGCAGCTACAAAGGGAATTTTTCAGTCTGAAAAAACACTAGATTGGGAGACATTCTTAGACTTTGTTCTTGCAAAGACAGCGCCTCTTAAAGATGTGTTAAGAGGCGCTACAGTAAAAGAAGCTATTACTATTCAAAGAGATGCAAAACAGCTCATGCAGCTGACCAATAGCCAAGATGCCTACACCCTTTTTAATATCCTTTTTGAAGAGGAGGAGACTAAAGCCTTTGGCAAGGCGATAAATATTGAAGAAAAAAATAGAATACGTAACCTTTTAAATTCCCAAGATCTTCCCATCGCAAATAAAAAGCAAAATCTAAAAAAGTTTTTTTCCCAAATCCAGAGCACCTACGATAAAGTACTTGCAATAGACCTTATGGGGCTGCTTGTACAAGAAGATGCCTATCCACATTATCTTGACGCATCTATTGAAGATAGAACCCTATCCTTTCATAAAGAGATGTCATCGGCCTTTGCCAAACTTCAAGAGGTGGCAAAAAAAATGGCAACTCACCTTTTTCACGACCTGACATTTAAAGAGTGGAGAAAAGACAATGAAAAAAACTATTTAAAACAAAAACGAGAGGAAGAGAAAAAGCAGCATCGATATGCAAAACCCTATCTTGACTATTTAGATGCCATTGAACAAGAGATGTTTAAAACATTTTGGGAAAAATCCGGACCCCTTTTAATTTATACGTTTCTTCACGGCAAACCGACCTCGATTGAAAAAGAGTTTGAGCCATTCACTCATCACTATCTTCAGTGGTATCATGAAATTGCAAAAGGTGCCCACGCGCAAATTGAGTGGAATAGCGCTTATAAAGCCTTGCAAGAGGTGACTAAACCGTTTTCAGAAGAGATTGCCACAAACTATTTCAAATCGCTTCGAAATTACAAATCGTTAACAAGAGTGCTCCTCGGGAACTACAAAAGCTTAAAGAAAGAAAGGGATGGCACGCAACAAGAGCATCACCTTGCGCAAAGCTTTTATCCCAAGCTTGGATTCGGGTATGGCAGATCGCAAGGGTTTAGGCAGGCAGCCACACAAGGATCTATTTTTAAACTCATCACAGCCTATGAAGCCCTAATTCAAAGGTACAACGCATTAAAAGAAGAGGGTCAACCCTTACTCGATTTAAACCCGCTTGAAATCACCGACGCCTATCAATATCGAAACAAAGACCTCATTTTAGGTTTTCATAAGAACGGGGAACCCATTCCAAGAATGTACAAGGGAGGTAGACTGCCAAAAAGTGCAAGCGCTAACCTTGGGAAAATGGATATCTTAAGGGCGATAGAGACATCGAGCAACCCCTACTTTGCCATTCTTGCAGCCGATGTGATCAAATCACCAAACGATCTCCTTGAGGCAGCAAAGGGGTTTTCATATGGATCTAAAACCGGAATTGATCTGCCTGGAGAAATTTCGGGCAAAATGCCTACAGATTTACTTACCAACAAAACAGGCCTTTACGCAACATCCATCGGACAGCACACATTAGTCGTCACCCCATTGCAGACAGCTATCATGCTCTCATCGCTTGCAAATGGTGGCGCTATCTTAAAACCTAACATCCTCAAAAAAATCGATGGAAAAGTTTTTGCCACTGAAATTAAAAGGCAAATTTTTCTCCCTGAAGAAGTGCGTAAAATCTTAATCGATGGAATGGCAAAAGTAGCTCAACATACATACACCCACAATATATCCCCTTTAAAAGCACTTTATAAAAACTACCAAAGCGCCATCTCAGATTTTATCGACATGAAAAATCAGCTCATAGGAAAAACGAGCACTTCTGAATCGGTAGAAACAATCGATTTAAGTGAGACAGAAGGACAAAACCTTTATACTCACGTCTGGTTTGGTGGGATCTCATATGAAGATAGCTCCAAAGATGCAGGCGCGCATAAATTCCTTTTTCGCAACGAATATGGAGCTCCTGAGCTTGTCGTCGTCGTCTATTTGCGTTATGGAGGTTTTGGAAAAGAGGCAGCTCCTTTGGCAGCTCAAATTGCAAAAAAATGGAGGTCGATTAATTCTCACAAGTCTAGTAATTAAAAAATTTTATTTACAGGGACTGCTGAGGTTGATAAACTCCAGTTGAAAATAAAATCACTTCCCTGTAACCTTCATGGTAAATCATTTTAAAATAGTTGAGTGCATATGTTTGGTTTATTAAGAAAAATTTTCGGCACAGCGCAAGATAGAATTTTAAAACGCTACCACACAGTCGTAAACGAGATTAACGGGTGGAGCGAAAAATTCAACGCCTTATCAGACGAAGAACTAAGAGCTAAGACTGTTGAATTTAAAGAGCGCCATGCCAAGGGAGAATCGTTAGACGACTTGCTTCCTGAAGCATATGCCGTGATTAAAAATGTCTGCCGCCGCCTATCGGGAGTAGAAATTCACGTTTCCGGATACGACCAAAAATGGGACATGATCCCATACGATGTGCAACTCATTGGAGCAATCGCCTTGCACAATGGCTCAATTGCTGAAATGATGACAGGTGAAGGAAAGACCCTAACAGCCGTTTTGCCGCTATACCTCAATGCAATGACTGGTAAACCCGTCCACCTTGTCACTGTTAATGATTACCTTGCCACCCGCGATTGCGAGTGGGTCGGTACCATTTTAAGATGGCTTGGGCTTACGACAGGGGTGCTGACACACGAGACCGCGCAGGAAGAAAGGCGGGAGCTCTATCAGCGCGATGTCGTCTATGGAACGGCCTCTGAATTTGGATTCGATTACCTTCGCGATAATTCAATTGCCACACATAAAAATCAACAAGTGCAAAGGGGGCATTACTTTGCCATCATCGACGAAGTCGACTCTATCTTAATTGACGAAGCGAGAACGCCTTTAATCATCTCTGGTCCATCGCCCGTCAGCCGCCACATGTACGACGAATTGAAAAGCGGCATTGGCCATCTCGTAAGACGGCAAAGAGATCTTTGCAATAAGTATGCAGGGGAAGCGAGAAAAACCTTAGAAAGGATAGAAAAAGAGGAAACAGCAGGTAAAAAAGATAAGAAAACTCAAGAAGAGAAAAAAGAAGCTCTACAAAAATTATGGTTAATTGGCAAGGGGATGCCTCATCACAATGTTTTAATGCATCTTAAAGAAAATCCCGATATCAGAGCTGGCATCGATGAGTGGGACCTTTACTACTACGGCGATCACAATAAGGAAGAAAAATTCCAAGCCCTTGCCGATCTTTACATCATCATCGATGAAAAAAGTAGCGAATATGAGTTGACAGATAAAGGCATTAACGCCTGGCAAGAGTGTACAGAAGGGGTCGGCCAAAGCGATGACTTCGTCATGCTAGACATAAGCGATGAGTTTTTAAAAATTGATGAAGATAAAACCCTTGATAATGACGAAAAGGTTAAGCGCCGCTTAACTATTCAAGAAGAGGACTTTAAACGCAAAGAGCGCTCCCACAATTTACGCCAACTGCTTCGCGCGCACCTACTTATGGAAAAAGATGTCGACTACATCATCCACGACAATAAAATCATTATCATCGATGAAAATACCGGTAGACCTCAGCCGGGAAGGCGCTTTTCAGATGGCTTACATCAGGCAATTGAAGCTAAGGAAGGGGTTGAAATCCAAAAAGAGACGCAGACCTATGCAACTGTGACACTGCAAAATTTCTTTAGGATGTACAAAAAGCTTGCCGGCATGACAGGCACAGGAACTACTGAAGCATCTGAATTTAAGCAAGTTTATAAGCTTGAAGTTTTAGAGATCCCCACACATAAAAAGGCCATGAGACAAGATTTCAACGATGAAATCTACATGTCTGAAAGAGAAAAATACAACGCGATCCTTAAAGAGGTAAAAGAAATTCACGAAGCGGGACGCCCGATATTAATCGGCACTGAATCGGTCGATATTTCAGAAAAACTCTCGCGGATCTTTAAGCTCAATAAACTAGAACACACTGTGCTTAATGCAAAGCAAAATGAAAAAGAAGCTGAAATTATTGCAGATGCCGGTAAATTCAAAGCAATCACCATCTCCACCAATATGGCAGGAAGAGGTACTGACATTAAGCTAGAAAACGGGGTAGCAGCAATTGGCGGACTTTATGTCTTAGGGACGACAAGGCACCAATCGCGTAGAATTGATAGACAACTAAGAGGGCGTTGCGCACGCCAAGGAGATCCCGGTTCCTCTAAATTCTTTGTCTCTTTTGAAGACTCCCTCATGCGCCTTTTTGCCTCGCCACGCCTGACAGCGGTGCTCCAGCGCTTTAGACCCCCTGAAGGAGAGCCTATCTCTGCATCGATGTTAAATAAATCGATTGAGACGGCACAAAAAAGGATCGAACAGCGCAATGCGGCAATCCGCAAACACACGCTTGAATATGACGATGTGATGAACAAGCAACGCAATGAAATTTATACATTTAGAAATGAGGCTCTTCAAAGCGATGACGTCGAAGCCATCGCCGTACAGCTGCTTGAAAGCGTTGCACTCATCGGCGCTGAAAAATTCTTGAAAAGCAGAAGTGATGAAGAGACTTGGGATCCACAAGGATATAGGGAATGGTTAATGACTCACTTTCCTGTCCATTTCCAGCAAGATGTATTTGACGATGAGCTTTTAGAGGCACAAGAGCTTGCAGAGATTGCAGCAAAAATCATCGTTCAAGCATTTAAAGAAAAGATGGCTCATGAAAACAGCAAAATACCGGTTGAGGTCTTGCAAAAGAGCAATCAGCCACTGCCTGCCCAAGAAGCTGTGAGAAATATGATCATTAGGCGAATAGATGCGCTATGGCAAGAGCATCTTCTTAGAATGGATCATTTGCGCTCAGATGTCAACTTAAGGGCCGTAGGCAATAGAGATCCTTTACTTGAATTTAAACACGATGCCTTTGAATTTTTCGAAGAGTTTAGCAAAATGCTTCGCACAGACATTGCCCACGATCTTTTCCGTTTTGAAATTGTGGCAAGGCAAGCGCCGACTCTACAAGAGATCTTAAGTAAACTCCATCTTGAAACGAACCGCTCATTTATTCCCGAAGAGGAAATAGCTGGGATTGAAGCGCCTATGGAAAATGCGCAAGAAAGTAAAGAACCTATAAAACAAGAACCTCTCCTTGCCGGCGAAAGAACTGGGCGCAATGAAGATTGCCCTTGCGGAAGTGGAAAAAAACACAAAAAGTGTTGTGGTGAAAGCAGGGTGAACACTTAAACAAACCAACATATACTCAAGCCACCTGAATCCTGGAATTTTGACGACGTCGGCTTGGCTGCAAG
>JABDAE010000023.1 GCA_013289325.1 Chlamydiota bacterium | reverse complement strand
AAATAAAACGAAGCGCATTTCTATGGGCTGATAGGGGGTTCAACTGATACGTAATATTCACCTGAGTCTTGTTTTTTTACAAAAACATTCAATCCTCTACTTTTTAAAAGCGCTGCAACTTTGATAGCTGGGGTGTCCTGCTTATCAAATTCACTACTATCACTAATGCTTCTTCTTGAATCAATCCAAACGTAAACTTTTTTTGAGTCTGCAGGATCGGCGAACGCTCTATGCCTCAGGCGACTATTTGATAAACATTCACCAGTGTACTTATAGGGTTCAATGGACCCATCCTTGTTCATAATGGACTTGGACCCATCCTTATTCATAAAGGACCTATCTTTCATTGGGTCATATTCCTTTATGTACATTGGGGTCTCTTCTAAAATATCATTCACATAAGCTGGGGTAACCCGATTTGGATTAATTGGCATCATAATAAAACCTCCATAAAATTAAAATAAAAACAACAACTTCTATAGTTATATTTTAAATTTTTTATATTATATTTAGCAAGAAAAAAGTTTATTCAAGGAATAACTAAACATGGCGGTAGGGGCGAAGTGCAAATAGGAGGACGATACCAAGGGTTAAGATGATGGCTCCTGGATAAGTGAGAAAATATTTAGCCGGGTCGTGATTGACGACAATTTGCACCCTTTTTGCGCTCTCAAGAGAAGGTGGCGTCATGGAGGCAAGATAGAAGCGATAGCCATCCCATGTTTCATGGACTTCGTTCATGCTGATTGTCTTTTCAAGCTCTTCCCCATTTCGTAAGTCAGTAATGATCAGATCGCTTTCATAGCTATGAGGTTGTGTGGAATTGGGATAGTTGATTTGTCTTGCGGTCCGCAGCCGTATTTTGTAGGGGATCGCCTGTGTCAACGCTTTAAATGAAAGAAGGTATTGCCCATCCAATATCGGCCATTTAAGCCCATTGCCTCCCTGATCGTAATCAAGGTAAATCGATTGCAAGGCGCCTGCCTTTTTGACGACGACTTGAATGAGCGGAACGTTATCTTCAAGCTTTATTTTCTCTTGGACCTTTTGGAATACCGGGATAATGCTGGTCATAAGGGTAATGGGTTCACGCATTTCCAATGCACTTTTACTTTCAAAGTAGTGAGTAAGAAGTAAGTTTTTTTCTTGATCGCTTAAATTGCCGGGCATTAACGTGCTTAAGTGGATGTCATAGGCTCTTAAGTAGGCGCTAAAGATTTTTGCTTTGCCTTCATTTATATGAGAAATCATTTGAAGAGGCAGAGCATGTGATGCGCTAAATATTTGCTGCGTTAAGAGGGTCAATAAGGCGTTTGGATTTTGGTCTTCTTGTTTCTTAAGGGCCTCGACGAGCGGCCACTCTTTTTGTTCAAGGTTATGTAAGATCTCATTAGAGTCGCTTAAATCAAGATCTTCAAGGATTGTCGCCGACCAAAGACTAGCTTCTAAGTCCGATTTAGGGATAAGGGAAAAATCAAGATGTTTTGCTAGTGCATGCTCTTTTGGATACAGCCACCCTCTAGAATCGTCCCAGTCAGTTAAAAATGCCACAAACGACTCTGCAAATGGTATGCTACTCATTAAGCACATCATCTCCCACATCCATAGGGGGGGGCTAAGTTCTTTACTTGTACTGCAGGCATCTTTTATCTTTTCCTGTAAATTAAAGGCAAGAGCCGCTTTGCCGTGGACTTGAAAGACCGACTCTAATAGCGGCTTTTCAAGCGGATCCATTTGCTTATCTTTAAGAATCCACTCCGTGGCATAGCCTTTAAATCCCTTGTCTAGGGAAATAAAGGGGCTTGGCTTTTCAGCTAGAAATTTTTTAGCAGATACCCCACCATGTTTTTCTATGAAGATCGAGTAGATGTCTTGATGATCGTCTTGGATAAAGGCGAGAAGGGGCGTATCTGATCTTTGCTGGTAGAGCTTGGAAAAGGTTTTACCTACGTCATGAGTCATAATTGCATAAATATCCCAAGGTGTATCGCCTTCGTAAAAGCGAGCGCGCGAACTTTTTGGAATTTCTATCTTTTCATCATCATCATTCACAATGGGCATGGGAGATAGGCCAAAGATATGGAGCTTGTGATCTTTAATCCAAGAGGAATAGCTCTTTTTGATGTGGGGATAATGATTGACAAGATGCAAATGAAGGCCATCTTTTTGCCTTGGAATGGGGCCTTTTGCATGAACGTCTACCCTGTATTCGACATCTGGGTTTTTGTGATCTGCAACTAATAGGGCCATTTCTCCTTGCCTTGTGATCTTTTGCTTGGACGCTCCTTCTGCAAGCGTTAGGGTGCCTTGCGTGCCGAAGTAGACTTTCACAAGGACGCCAGATAGGATCATGAGTAGGCCAAGATGGGTGATGAGAAAGGGGATGTGTTTAACTTTAAATGGATAGCGGCGAAGGCTTGAAAGTAAGATATTGAGGAAAAAGCCCCAGATGAGAAGAGAAAAAAGGGGATGGCTATAAGTGAGTTTGGCAGCAAAAAGGTGAGATTCTGAAAAGGACTCTAAAACAGTGCCGACAATGACAAAAAGAGCTGTTGTCCCTATTAAGAAAAGGGCGCATTGCAGACTCCCTAAAAATCGGTATAAAGAAAAAAGAAATTTACCCATTATGGAATCTCATCTATTAGCTCAAAAGATCTCGCAAACGCCTCAATAGCCTCTTGATGCCGCTGCATTAACCAACTGGTGCCTTGTGCCTTTATTGTGACGTCCGCTCTCATCTGCAAGTATTTAGCTTTAGAAGTCTCATCGCTTGGATGGGGAGTAAGGGCATGGTAGTGATCTTTTGGCAGCTGCAAGGCCCACCCGAGTACTGAAAGATCTGGAGCTTTAGGCTGTGATCCAGCTGTTGAAAGATACATTCCAATAAAACCATTAAAAGACTCTTGGCAAGTGACGCTGCCTTGTGAGCTGATGGTTTCAAATTGATTTAACCATCGATTGATTTGCTCTTTTACAGGGATCCTATGCTCAATTTTTTCACTTGGAAAATTGTGGATTGTAATGCGAATCGAATCCTTCGTTTCTTTATCGAGAATATGGAATGTACAAAGCGGCTTTGTCGTATCTGAAAGGGACTCGCTCGGCAGGCAATCATAGCGTATCCAATCGAGGGGAACCTTAGCGCGATAGATAGGAAGGCGAGAAGTTAAGGTACCGCCTTCAAGAAAATTTCTACCTTTGATGATCTCGACAGTTTTTATCTCTTTAGGAGTCCCGTCATTAGAGGTACAAGCCGTAAGGCAAAACAAGGATAAGATGAGGAGGATAAAATTTAGGTTATAATGGATCATGCTACCTATTTTATTGGGCCTATGGATTGCAAGAGAAGATAAAGCAATGTCACTTATTTATGCAATTAGACACTAGATAGAGCAGCAGTTTCCTGCTAAAAAAGCAATTGTAAATCAAACACTTACACAATCTTAGCAAAAACACTGGAGTTTGAACCTGTCAAATTAGTCCAAACTCCAGAAAACAGCATTTTTTCAAGTAGTTGGAGGGGTTATTTTTTAATCATTTTAACCTCTCCGTCTCGGAGCTTGACGAGTGTCAAGATTTCTAGAATAATCATTTACATATCGAGCTCCTCGGGCTCTTCAACATCAACCAGGAAATGATCCATTAGTTGTGCGCGTGTCTCTTCGTTCTTGATAATATGAAGTAGGGTTAATGCAAGGACCTCGGGTGGAAGAATATAAGGATGTTCTACTTCTCCACTTAGTATTTTTTGTCCATATCCTTTCATAATTTCAAATTGCTCTCCGTCGGATTTGTCCTGCAAAGCCTCTCTCACAGATTGAATAAATTCGATTGTTTTTCGCCCATCTTCGATCCCTTCCTCATCTGGAAACTTGTCAGAAAGCTTTAGAGCCATATCGACATTTCCCCTCATAGCGTGATTGATGATGATCAGCATCAGAATAGGCTTCCAAAATGGTTTTTCCTGATTATAGTGTGGTAGTATCATTTCAGCTTTGTAAAGGCCACCGGGTTTCGGGGTAAAATTCTGTTCATCCATAAATTGCCCCATGAGATTTGCTATTAAGTTTTCCCTCTCATCTTCGTTGGGATTTTGGTTTATTCGAGCAATTTCAGCATTGAGGTCATCGAACTCTTTTATAAGGGGATCAATTGCGCCTATGAATTTCGTGAGAGATATATTAGGCTGTTGCATTGTTCCTGTTGCATTATCCTTTAAAGTTTCTAACTCCTCTTTCGACAACTCTATTAAAGTCGTTTGTAGTAAAGCCATGACTCGATTAAACCGATTGTTTGTTTCTAGCAAACTCGGAGAACTTAGAGGCTCTTTAAGGTCCTGTAATGACGATTGTAGATGCGGATCGTTTGGAAATTGAGATTGTAAAAAATCAATGAGTTTATTGAGTTGCTGACGCGCCAAATCTCCAACGACAACTCTAAACTGCTTATTGACATTGGCACACAGAGCTTGTTTAGCTTCTGTGGGTAAATAACTGAAGATTTCCATCAGCAACTCTTCTATTTTGAGCAAATCAGGTTTTTCCGGCGTTTCTGCAGCTGGCCCTCCTTCCATTCCTGTAACTGGTGGTATTTCTGGTAATCTTGCATTTGGATCGACTGAGCTCATATAATCCTCCTTATTTCAATAAAATAATTAATTATATTTTTTGTGTTTAATTTTATTATAAACCACCTGTTTTTTTTGCGATATATAATTATCGATAACAATTTTGCGAAATGGGCGAGCTTCCTTAGCAACTTATCAAATTAGTCCAAACTCCAGAGACAAAGCGATTAGAAAAATGTTCCCTCTTAACGCTAATCTATGATAGAAAGTGGGATGAATGGGATGAACATCATGGGGAGAACAAATGGTCCTTGATATAGAAGCGTTAATGAGTAGCTGCGCCTTAAGTCTTCAGGCAATTGATGCGCAATATTGCCTCTATCAAAAGGATCCTCATTCCCTTGATGCCGAATGGAAAACATTTTTTGATGCCTTAGAAAAAAATGGAATTAGGGATTCTTTGCAAGACGTGCAAAAAGTATCTTTGCCAATCGCGACTTCACATTCGATTTCGATCGATCAAAAGAAGATGATTCTGCAGCACCTTAATAAATCAGAGCTCTTTGAAATTTTCCTGCAGACAAAATATGTAGGGCAAAAGAGGTTTTCCCTTCAAGGGGGAGAAACGCTTATTCCGATGCTAGCTGCTTTGATCGATTCAGCCTCATCCCTTGGGACGCAAGAGTTTTATATTGGCATGTCCCACCGCGGGCGGATCAATGTCCTTGGAAATATTTTGGAAAAGCCATATAGCGATGTGTTTGCAGAGTTTGATGAAAGCTATATCCCAAGTGTACATGAAGGCAGCGGAGATGTGCGTTATCATAATGGCTTTACATCTGATGTGTTAAACGGCCAAGGGCAAAAGGTTAAAATTGTATTAACGGCCAACCCAAGCCATCTTGAATCTGTCGGTTCTGTTGTTCAAGGACAGGTGAAAGCGCGATTAGCTGAATTAAATCTAAAGTCAAATTGCATCCTTCCCATTTTAATTCACGGCGATGGGGCCATCTCTGGGCAAGGCGTTGTGTACGAAACTCTTCAAATGAGTCGCCTTGAAGGGTATTCTACGGGAGGATCGATCCACATTATTTTGAATAATGACATAAGTTTTACAACTATACCAAATGAAGCGCGCTCAACAACGCATTGTAGTGATATTGCCAAAGCCTTTGATTTTCCGGTCTTTTTCGTCAATGCCGAAGATCCGGAAAGCTGCATTATAGCTGTCCAAGAGGCTGTCAAGTTACGCGAAGAGACTCAAGGCGATGTCTTTATAGAGCTGCATTGTTATCGAAAATATGGACATAATGAAGGAGATGAACCGACATATACGCAGCCATTAGAATATAGAGACATCCATCATAAAAAGCCCATTCGGGAAATGTATCGAGATCACCTCATTCAACAAGGGGTAATTGAAAATGAGATGGCCAATGCTCTTGAAGTGGAGTTTAAAGAAGAGCTGCAAAAGTCTTTGCAAATGCAGCAAGTGCTCTGTCAACATCTCACAAACGGTAAACAATTGCAAGAGGTAGATCCCTTATTAGCGCATGTTGAAACAGCCGTGAGTAAAGAGACACTAATGGAAATTGGCAAGGCAATTAACTTTGTTCCTCCAGGATTTCATTTGCATCAAAAGTTAAAAACGCAAAATGATGCTCACCTGCAGATGCTGGAAAAAAACTCTTTAGATTGGGCCATGGCAGAGCTTTTAGCTTATGGCTCGCTTGTGTTAGAGGGACTCTATATCCGCTTGTCTGGGCAAGACTCATGCCGCGGTACGTTTAGTCAGCGGCAGGCTGTTTGGGTCGATCAAGAGACAGGGGAGAGGTACTTTCCCTTAAAACATCTGCAAAATGGGGTCAATGGCAAGTTTTTCGTCTATAACTCACCCCTTTCTGAATTTGCAGTCCTTGGTTTTGAATTTGGCTTTAGTTTAGCTTTTAATGAGGCGCTCGTCATTTGGGAAGCCCAATTTGGCGACTTTGTCAATGGCGCTCAAGTCATTATCGATCAATATATTGCGTCCTCAGAGCAAAAATGGGGGCAAGCCGTATCGCTTACCCTTTTTTTACCCCATGGCTACGAAGGGCAAGGGCCTGAGCATTCATCGGCGAGGATGGAGCGTTTTTTAAGCCTTGCAGCTGAAAACAATATGCGCATCGTCAATCCGTCAACGCCAGCACAGCTCTTTCACCTTCTAAGACGCCAGGCAAAAAGCGCTCTTAAAAAGCCACTCATTGTCTTTACTCCAAAGAGTTTGCTAAGACACCCACTTTGCGTAAGTCCCATGGATGAATTTACTGCCGGCTCATTTCAAGAGGTAATATACGACCGCCATTTGACCAATTCGGTAAATTGCAAGCGGTTAGTCCTTTGCTCTGGAAAAGTCTATTACGACTTGATCGCGGAAAGGGAAAAAAGAAATGTAGAAGGGATGATGATTGTGAGAGTGGAGCAGCTTTATCCCCTCGATCGAGAAGCGATCAAGCGGATATTTGCAAAGCATTCTAGCCTAAAAGAGTGCATATGGGCGCAAGAGGAGCCAGCTAACATGGGAGCATGGAATTACATGCGCCCTATTTTACAAAATATCTTGCCAACGGAGGCAACTCTTAAGTATGTTGGGCGAATGGATAGCGCCTCTCCTGCCGCTGGCTCTTACGCCTTACATAAAGAAGAGCTCCTTGCCATGATGGAAGAGATGTTTGAAACAAAAGGTGTAAAACGATGAAAGTAGAAGTCAAAGTTCCCAATATGGGGGAATCGATTACCCAAGCTAAAGTGGGCAAAATTCTTAAGACCACAGGGGCCTTTGTCAAAGAAGATGATGAATTGATCGAGCTTGAGACGGAAAAGGTCAATCAGGTGATCTTTGCAACTGCCTCTGGCGCCATAACCTGGTCAGTAAAACTTGAGCAGATGGTGGCTGTTGGAGAGGTGATCGGTTATATTGATAAAGAGGCGCCTCGCCAAGAAAGTGGTAAGCTTGAGCCTCATGCAAAAATGGCAATTGAGGTGCCTCAAAACAAGTCTACTCAAGAGACACCTTCAAGGGTCTCAAAAAGCGATTATTTAAAAGAGCTATCAATAGAGACTGGAAAAATCGTTCCAGAAAAGCCATCATTTACCCCTGCTAAAGAAAGTGCGACGCAAGGTACCACTAGAAAAAAACTGTCATCTCTTCGGAAAGCCATTGGGGAGCGCCTTGTTAAGTCTTTGCATGAGACGGCAAGTCTTACTACTTTTAATGAAGTCGATATGTCGCAAATTCTTGCTATACGGGAAAAATATAAGGACGATTTTTTCAAAAAACATGAGGCAAAATTGGGTTTCATGTCATTTTTTATTAAAGCAGCGGTGTCAGCGCTTAAAGCGTTTCCCGATGTCAATGCCTTCATCGAGGGGGATGAGATCGTCTATCGGGGCAGCTTTGACATAAGTGTAGCCGTTGGGATGGATAAAGGGGTCATGGTCCCGGTGATTAAAGGGTGTGACCATTTAAGCTTTGCTGAAGTGGAAGCTGCCCTTGAAGAATATGCAAAGAAATCAAGAGGCGCAGGTCTTCTTCCAAGCGATTTAGTCGGCGGGGGATTTACCATCACAAATGGGGGAATTTATGGTTCATTACTTTCCACTCCTATTCTCAATATGCCTCAAACGGCGATTTTAGGGATGCATAAGATCGAAAAGCGGGCTGTCGTGATAGATGATGCAATCGTCATCCGGCCGATGATGTACCTTGCCTTAAGTTACGATCACCGCTTAATCGATGGGCAACAAGCCGTTTCATTTTTAGTGCACATCAAAAAGATGCTTGAAGATCCGGCCAGATTATTAATTGACCTTTAGGATACCAAATGGAAGAAAAAAAATACGATGTCGCAATTATAGGAGCAGGTCCTGCGGGTTATGTCGCTGCGATAAAGCTTGCAAGTTTAGGAAAATCTGTTGCCTGCATCGAGAAAAGAAAAGAACTTGGCGGCACGTGTCTTAATGTCGGATGTATCCCATCAAAAGCCTTATTAGACTCATCAGAGCATTACGAGTGGATACGGAAAAATGCAGCTGAGCATGGGATTGCAGCGTCGGCAAGCGTTGATTTATTAAAGATGATGCAGAGGAAAGAGGGGATTGTTCAAGGGTTAAATCAGGGGATTGTAGCCCTTTTTAAAAGGCATAAAATAGACCATGTTAACGCGCTGGGCTCTTTTCTTTCGCCTCATACAATTGCATTAGATAATGAGGCAAAAGGGCAAATTTTTGCAAAAAATGTGATCATCGCGACAGGTTCATTGCCAATTGAGCTTCCCTTTTTGCCCTTTGATGAGAAGATGATTGTCTCATCGACCGGTGCCTTAAGTCTTCAAGAAATTCCTAAACGCTTAGTGGTGATAGGGGCAGGGGCTATCGGCTTAGAGCTTGCCTCAGTTTATCAAAGACTTGGATCTAAGGTGACCATCATCGAGATGCTAGATGCGATTGCTCCCGGGATGGACCAATCTGTTAGCCATGGGCTTCTTGCTGCGTTGCAAACCCAAGGGTTGACGTTTCACCTCTCTTCAAAAGTGTTAAGAGGAAGTAAAAGTGAAGGGGAAGTTTCTCTTATTTTTGAAAAAGAGGGTAATGAGGAAAAAATCGTGGCAGATGTTGTCCTTGTGTCGGTTGGAAGAATCCCTAACACAAAATCGCTTAATTTGGAAAAAGCGCAAGTCACCACATCTAAGCGCGGTCTTATTGAAGTTGATGCAAATTTTAAGACGAGCTCTCCCCATATTTTTGCTATTGGGGATGTGATCGATGGCCCGATGCTGGCACATAAAGCCTCGCAAGAGGGGGAAGTCGTGGCCGAACTGATTGCAGGCAAAACAGCAACTCTTAATTACATGGCTATTCCAAGTGTTGTGTACACACATCCAGAAGCTGCAAGTGTGGGGATGACGGAAGAAGAGGTCAAGGCGGCGGGAATTAAAGCAAAAGTTGGTATCAGCCACTTTAAGAACAATGGGCGTGCGCGTTGTAGCGGCGACATTCAAGGTTTTGTCAAAATCGTTGCAGACGCTGGAAACAATCGAGTCCTTGGCATGCATATCCTTAGCAAAAATGCCTCACTTCTCATTGCCGAAGGGGTGCTTGCCATCGAAAAAAAGGCCGTTTGCCAAGATCTTGCAAACGTTCCAAGCGCTCACCCATCTTTATCTGAAGTTGTGAAAGAAGCAGCTGCCACTTGTCATTAATAGATTGACTTAAAAATCCATTTCTTTGCATAAATTAAGCGCCTTAACATCGAGAATAAGAGCAATAATTATAAGCAAAGGAATGTACATATGAACATGAGAGTCAAGTTAGAAAAAGCGCAAGATTTTGTTTTTGCACTTCCGGAGGTCACAACAAGAGCTGACCATCTTAGCAAAACATTAAAGGCTGTCAAAGGAAGCTTTGATGCTATAAAACAAGCGGGCTATGTCCTTGCCAAGCCGATTGCAGCGTCGGTAGGGCATTTAGAAGTTGTGATTGGCGTAGTGGATATTTGCACTGCATTTGGACTTGGCAAAAGAATTGTTTATAACGATGGCAGTGGGCGCTCCCTCCTTCGGAATCGAAATGAGACGATCGCATTAAAGTGCAGCACTGTGAGCAAATTGGGCAAAGCCATCATTGGCGGTGCCATGACGGGTGCAAAACTGAAGATATATGTGCTACCCAAAATAACAAAAATTGTTTTCTGCCGCCTCCCTCTCATTAACATTGCCTTTCACGTAGCAAGTGTCGCAGATAACATATTTGCGATCATCGATTCGATCATGAAAATTTACAAAGCTCAAAAAACTATTTCAGACAGCAAATGGGAACAACAGCAACTGCAAGCGATGTTTTACCTTCATATAACTGATACAGAACTTCAGAATGTTTTCAATGCGTACGAAGAAAAAATTGACAAATTGAAAGAACAAAAAAGGAATGGACAATTCATCGATCAGAATAAGCTAACGCGTTGGGAAAATCAGCGCGACGCGGTGTGGAACCAGTTGAATCCTTTACGCGTAAATAGAGCTACTGACGTTTCCTTAAACAGAATAACTGAATATAGAAAGGTTTGCAGTGAGATTGCGAGGTTAGAAATGGACCCAGCTCAAGCGTCAAGCGTTGTTGATCTTAATAGACAGTTAGAAGTTCACTATGATCAGGCGAATAATTCCATGTTTTGTCAAAGCCAACAATGCAACATTTCTCAACACCAAGCTGAAGGTCTCAGAACTAAGCAGCTTTTTGTTCTTGCTGAAGCAGTTGCAAAACTTGCAAGCACGATCATTGTGGTATCTCTTGAAGTGAGTGCTTACACATGCCCACCTCTTGCAGTTACAGCGACAGTTCTTTCTGCAGGAGCCAATTGGACCGGAGCTGCCGCAGTCGTTAAAGATGGATACCATGCTTTACGCGCTACAAGACCTCCTCGTCGTCTGGCGCCTCAGACACCGGGACGTGTGACGTTTGCCCCTCCTCCTCCACAATCCGCTTTTGCTTATAGTGTGTCTTCCGCACATTTTGGTACTCCTATGTCTCCGGTTTATTCTTTTTCCCATGCCCAAGCTAGCGCATAATTTAAGCTAGCTTTTCTTCCCTAGATCCGGCAATCACTGCCGGATCTAGCGGGAGTTTATGAGCTATTTCATCAAAAGATATCAATTGACTTAAAAAGCCTTTTCTATGCATAAGCTATACGCATATATTAAAAATTCGCACATCGCATTAGCTAAAGTTTACCTTTGAAAGGAATTCCCAAATGAACATGAAAGTTAAGTTGGAAAAAGCGCAAGATGCTCTGTTTGCGCTTCCAAATGTCGCAGTCAACGCTCAAGACTTAAGTAAAACATTAAAGGCAGTGAAAGAGAGCTTTGACGCTTTAAAACAAATGGGCTTTGCCCTTGCAAAGCCGATTGTGACTGCAGCCCAGCATTTAGAAGTTGTGAGCGCTGTCAATGAGGTTTGTCATGCATTTGTGCTAGGCACACAAATATTTTACAACGATTTTGAAATTTTTAAAGATACAGCTGGCGAAAAAGGGCGTTCCTTGCCTAGAAAGAAGGAGACTTTAGCATTCAAGGCAAACCATGTCAGTAAATTGGGTAGAGTGATAATTGCAGGCATTATCACTGGTGAAAAGCTGAAAGTGTACGTCTTGCCAACAATCACAAAAATGGCTGTTTGCCGCCTTCCCGTTATTCACCTTGCCTTGCATATTGTAAGTGTTGCAGAAAACATATTCGCCATCATCGATTCACTCATTAAAATCGTCAAAGCGCAAAACGCCATTTCAGATAGCAAATGGGAGAAAAAACAGCTGACGGAAATATGTTCTCTTGATGCAACTGGAGACACACTCACTGCTGCCTTAGATAGCTACAATGCTAAAATTAGTGCATTAGAAGAGAAAGAGAAAGTTTTGAGACGGAAGAATAAGAAGTTGTCTACCGAAGATTGGTTCAATTTAAGCCGTTGGAAAAGTCAGCGCACGGCACTGTTACAGGATCAATTGCGCGTTACAGATGACTCTTTGTACACGCCTATTGGGCCATCGAAGGACTATCAGAATCTTTGTGAAAAGATAGTGGAGTTGACAAGGGACTCAAATCAAGCGGCAAAATTGGAGGAGCTCATAAGAGAGAAAGAAAGACAAGAAGTATTGGCAAGCAGTCGGCTAAAAACAGAAAGTGACGATTGCGATAAATCTCTTAAGAGCGCTCAAACGATCAGAACAGATCAGCTCTTTGTTCTTGCTGAAGCTGTAGCAAAGCTTGCAAGTACTATCATTTCCTTGTCACTTGAAGTGACGGCTTACACTTGTCCACCACTTGCAGCTAGTGCGACAGTTCTCTCTGCAGCCAGCAATTGGGCAGGAGTTGCTTCCTCTATCAAGGATGGATACCGCAGTTTGCGTAAGTCACGGAAAGCCCCCCCCTCACATCGAGCGAGTGTTGCTACTAAATTGAATTTTGATATCCAATCTACTTCTCCTTAGATTCAACCTAAAAACGGCAGTTGGAGACGCTAACTTGGCGCAAGATTGACACTTGTCTGAATTTCAACCTATGAAACAGATGCTAGTTGATAATTTCGTTGAGGCCTTGAATGACTTGTTGCAGCTCCTCATCGGTCACACGTCCGATGTGATTGTCCAATCTTGCAACAGAGAGAATCTGTATCTGGCTAATTTTAACCCAGGATTTCTTTAAACCTTTTTTGGTTTTCAGGGCTAATGTTAATGGGAATCCTGCATTTTGAGGTTGGCTGGTAAGAGCCACAGCAATAACTGTCCCAGAGCGTTCATTGAAAATATCATGACTTAAGACAAGAACTGGTCTCTTTCCTGCTTGTTCATTTCCTTGGGTCGGTTCGAGATTTGCCCAAATGATATCTCCTCTTAGTATTTTGGCCATGTTTTTAAGTCCTCAGAAAGTCCTTCATCAGCTAGATTCATTTCAATAGAGGGGTCAAGTTTAGCACACTCGATAGCTAAACGGCCATGTTCCAATCGTTCAAGTTCGTGGATTACTGCATGTTCGATCGCTTGGCTTCTGTTTTTAAATGTTTTGCAACGCACAAAATACTCCAGTCGTTTAAGATACTGGCTATTAATGGATATTGCTATTTTAGCTGAAGTCATACCTATTGCTCCATGAAATTCATACTTTCTTCATACTTTTAATGGTACGAAAATAAATATAAAATGTCAATGACAATTGTGGCAACCCGCTCATGTATTGGGAGCTGATTGAGAAAGGATGCTCTTTAAAGGATCAAAAAGTGTCAAGATCTTGCATTAATTTGCCTGATGGCCTCGTAGCAGCCAATTCCAACTGATGTAGCCAAGTTAAGGCACCTTGCCCCCTCTTTCATGGGGATTTTGACAAACCGCTCGCTATATAGCTGATGATACTTATCCGGAAGGCCACTTGTTTCAGAGCCAAAAATCAGGATATCGTTTGGCTTGTAGGGGACATCATAGTAGAGCTTTGTCCCTTTGCTAGAGAAAAAGTAAAAGTTATCTTTAGCGTTTTGTAAATACGCATCAAAATCATCAATGGTTGTGACATCAACCCCTTCCCAATAGTCAAGGCCGGCTCTTTTTAACCAGCGATCTGAAATGGAAAAGCCAAGGGGCGTTACAAGGGAAAGGGCCGACCCCGTTACGGCACAAGTCCTGACGACATTGCCTGTATTTTGTGGAATTTGCGGTTGATAGAGAATTATCCTTATCTTCATCACCCTATATCACATCAACAGGGTCTTCAAGATCGCTACTCACAGGTGAGCTTTTGCCGGCCAAGATTTTTCTTGGCTTTGCCCCTTCTGCAGGACCTACAATACCCCTTTGCTCTAGCATATCGATAAGGCTTGCAGCTCTTGCATAGCCAACTTTTAGTTTTCTTTGTAAAAATGTCGTCGATGCGTTGCCTGTACCAAGGACAGTTTCTAGCGCTTGGCTGTATAGGGCATCGCCTGGATCCTCGCCTTGCATATCTTTATCTGAAAGCTCAAACCCAATCTTATCAAAGGATTCGATGACGTAGCGCGGCGGCGCTTGGTCGCAAATGGCTTTTACGACAGCATTGATATCTTCATCCCTAATGAAGGCCCCTTGCGCCCTCATGAGGTGAGAGGCGCCAGGTGGCAAGAAAAGCATATCGCCATTGCCAAGCAATGACTCTGCGCCATTGTCATCTAAGACGATTTGGCTGTTCACTCTACTTGAGACTTTAAAGGAGATCCTAGTGGGAAAGTTTGCCTTAATAAGTCCTGTGATCACTTCTCGAGAAGGGCGCTGTGTGGCTAAGATTAGATGCAGTCCAACAGCTCTTGCCATTTGCGCAATTCTTGCAATCGGTGTCTCAATGTCGCTACTAGATACCATCATCAGGTCTGCAAGCTCATCAATGATCCCCACAATAAAGGGAAGGCGCTCCGGAATTTCCTTATCAAGGGTTGCCTCAAATTCTTTGTTGATGACTCTTGTATTAAAGGCTTCGATATTGCGAACGCCGATCAATTTAAGGATCTCGTAGCGCTTTTCCATCTCCTTGACCATCCAGTTTAAGGCAGCGCATGCTCCGTGAGGCTCTGTAATGACTGGCGCTAGCATGTGGGGCAGTTTGCTATAGGGGGTAAGCTCTACTTTTTTAGGGTCGACCATGACGAGTTTAATTTCATCGGGTTTTGCATTTAAAAGAATAGACATCACAATTGTGTTGATGCAGACCGATTTACCAGATCCTGTCGCGCCTGCAATAATGCAGTGGGGCATCTTTGCCAGATCGCTCATCACGTAGTCGCCATTGACAGCTTTTCCAAGCAATATTGGGATGTGGAATTTTTTAGCCCCTTGTTGGTAGGCAAGGAGCATATCTTTAAAGCCGACTTCTTCTGGATGGGCATTTGGCACTTCAATGCCAACAGCTGCTTTTCCGGGGATCGGGGCGATGATCCGAATGGATTTTGCCTCCATGTTAAGGGCAATGTCATTTTCTAACGTCTTAATCTTTTGCACCTTCACCCCAATGCTTGGGTGTACTTCAAAAGAAGTTATGGTAGGGCCGCAATTGATTTGCCCAACTTTTGCCTCGATTCCAAAGCTTAAAAGTGTCTCTTCAAGTACCTCTGCTTTGCGCTTTAAATCCTTTTTTAAGGAGGAGTGGTCGGGTTTTTTTGGGTTTGTCAAAAGGGCAGATGTCGGGATTTTAAAATTGGAAAAGTCGCCGTTATGCACTTTTTGAGCGATGATCGCTACTTCCCTTTTAGATGGAGCCTTTTCGACAGGTTTACTTTCTTGTGGCTTTTGAGGCGCTATAAATGGCTCTATTTGCCTCTCAATAAATTTATCTGTTTGCAATTTATCTTTTTGCGCTTTTTCTGTTTGTACTTTTCTAGATAGCGAAGGGCGATCGATTGGGTTGGACTCTGGTTGTATGGCAAGCATCTCATTTTGACTTTGCAAGTGGGTAGCGCCTGGTGTCTGTTGCCCTTGAAACCCTGGGATGCGCAGCTTGACATAGCGAAGAAAATCGCTTACCGGCTCTTTTTCTTTTGGAAGGGATGTGATGGCAGCGGGTATTTCTTCTTTTGGAAGAGCGCTTAAATTATCTTGAGAAGGTTTCTTCAACAAGAAATCAATGGCATGGCGTATTAAGCTTAAAGCTTGTACACATAAAAGGAGGGGATTTAAGCGAAATAAAAATAAAAGGCTAGCCATGAGGGTGCAAGAGAAAATAAGGCCAACGCCAAGGGCATTGAAGATATAGAGCAAACTAAAAAAAGGTAAATCGCGCAAAATGTAAGAAAAGGGAGCGCCCCCGAGATGGTAGCGAATTTTTTTATCGATAAGCCCCGGATAAAAGGTTTGACTAAGAGAGAGTGCGCTCTCTGGTTTCATCTCCTCAAAAAGAGAGAGTAGCATCGATGTAGAGATAAGGCAAAGGGCCATCCAAAATACCTGCAAAGAAAGATGCTCTAATGGGCGCTTAAGAAGCTGCCAAATGCCAAGCGTAGCAAGTGGCGGGATGATCAGATAGCTTGAGAGGCCAAAAAGGGTAGTAAGTGTGAGTCCGATTGTGTTGCCAAGAGCTCCAAACCAATTCTTTGTGGCTATCCCATTAATACCAAAGCTAATGAGGCTAAGCATAAGGGCAAGACTTAGTCCCAAAAGGATAAGGCCACGCATTTCCCCACTCATTTCATGAGAGGAAAAAAAGCCTAATTCTTTAGGGATAGCCTTCTTATTACTTTTTGGAGATGTTTTTTTATTGGGTGTTTTATGCATAGAAGTACCATGTTGTCACAATCCCTAATAGCGCGCAATAGATTGCAAAGTAATGAAACTTATTTTTCATTGTCACAAGTAGTTGTAAAGAGATAAGTCCTACCAGGAAAGAAACACAAAATCCGATAAAATAAACAACAAGATCGATATGCAACAAGTGCGCATTGAGTTGAAGCGATTTATAACCTTCTAAAATGGATCCCCCTACAATGGCAGGAATTGCCAAAAGAAATGAAAATGCAATGGCCTCATTTGCATTTAAGCCCAAAAGACGCGCTGTTGTGATCGTCGTCCCGCTTCTTGAGACCCCTGGAAAGATGGCGATTGCTTGAGATGTGCCAATAATAAGGGCGTCAAGGCGGCTGCAGGATTTTTCTTGGCTTCTTGCAAAATACCACCCAATAAATAAAATGAGCGATGTCGCAAGGAAGAAAAACCCCAGATATTGCGGAGACGCATATACGGCCTTAATGGGCTTAATGACAAGAAGCAGCGGGAATAGAGGGAGCGTACCAATGATCAGCTTAATGAGGTTGCTTGGAGGATAAGTAAATAGGGTTTTGATCTCTTTAAAAAGGATGACACTTAAAGACAAAAGAGTGCCCAAGTGGCAGCTTAAATCAAATAATAGGTAGTGATCAAGATCTTTCATGCCAAGGAAGTGTTGCGCTAAAAGAAGGTGGCCAGATGAGCTGATGGGGAGAAATTCGGTCAGGCCTTGGATGATACCCAATATGATTGCGTCTAGAATGGTCACTGTAAATGTAAGTAAATATAAGATGGGCGATCAACGGGGCTCGAACCCGCGACCTATGGAACCACAATCCATCGCTCTAACCAACTGAGCTATGATCGCCATTTGATTCTACAAAAATTATCATTTTCATGAGTTAGCTGTCAACTGCTTTTTTTTACGATTATATGATTATATGCTCTTGCAACGAACCTTGGTTTTTTTTGTGGATTGCCATGGCACCTGTTAAAAGAGCGATAAGATAAATTGTAAGGGGAATTAAAGGGATATTCTCTACGGTCCAATGCGTGTCAAAGGACCTTGGCAAACCAAAGGTAAGATTTAAAAGAAAGTCCGTATAGCGCTCATTAAAGGTGTGAAATAGATGGCAGATGTTGGGAAGGGGAGTTGTCAAAAGAGCCAAAAGCAAAAGAAGCATCGATAAACTGACCATAAAAGGAAAGAATAAATTGTAAAGAAGGCTCATTAAAGGGAATTTATGGAAATGGTAAAGAGTTAAAGGCATGGCGATAAGATTGACGGCAAACATTAAAGATAGCCCGCTTCGTAAAAAGCTTAAACTACAAACAGAAATTCGAGATAAAGTTGGCATGTGTAAGACATCACTAAGATCTCTTTTAGGTAGCACTTTTTCAAGCATTGCCTCTATTGGCTTAGATAAAATTAATATTGCCGCAGTAATTCCAAAGCTAAACTGAAAGGCAATCGTCCCAATTGCGAGAGGATCAAAGATTGCAACAAGAAATAACGCAATTCCAAGGGAATTGATCCCAAGGCTTTGTCTTTCCAAAAGTAGTCCTAAAAACGCAATGACAATCGTTACCCAAGCGCGCATGACCGATGCAGAGGGCCCAAGTAAAATAAAATACCCGCTCAATAAGACAATCACAGCGATGCTAACGGTTCTTGTTTGAAAAACGAGCGATAGCAAGATGCTAAGAATGGTGGCGATGATGGAAAAATGTAGTCCTGAGATGGCCATTAGATGTTGCAACCCAAATCGACCGAGTTCAATGCTAAGTGCCATATCATCAAATTGTCCGGTCGCCATACCAGACAAAAAGGCAGCGACGTGTTTATTTTTAATAGCCTCTGCGATGTTTTCTTTAATGGCATTTTTTGCATCAAAACGCCATTTGACGAGATTTAAAACAGATCCTAGAGGTTTCCACGAGTTTTTATCGATAGAAGATAAAGTATAAGAGCCTGCCAAGTTTTTTTTAAGTCTTGCCCTTATCTGATAGCGCTTTCCTGTATCTGGCTGAAAAGCCCCTACATCGGCAGAAAGAGTAAATTTTACATCAAAGCCATAAGCGTTGTCCAATTGTGATGTATAGGAATTAAGATGAGCTTTATATTTATAACGATAGCCAAAATTGGTTTTAGATAACTCTTTAGATGTAATTGTGATATTGGCTTTTCCCGTTTTGATATCATCTGCATCCGGAAAATGATACTTAAAATACGCGACAGCAAAAGAAAAGAGAAAACCTATGAAAAATATCACTAACGTATTGCGATATTTTTTATCTTTTGCAAGTAAAGCCAATAGCAAGAAAAGCAAAAGTGATGGAAAAGGGGGATAAAGGGCAATCGCCACTCCTAAAAGGGCGGACGCTCCTAAGAGAAATCCCGGATAGTAACTCCAAAATTGCAATAAAGATTGGACGATCATCAGAAGTCTCTTTTTAAAATATGAGCTCTTATGTTAAACCTATACCGAAATATTGGCAAATAACCTCAAAAGATTTTAGGGATCATTGGTTTTATGGATAAGCATGTCGAAGACTACTACCTTAATCCCCTTGGGAAGGGAATGCTTGGGCAGTTTCATAAAACAATTGCATTAAATGAGGCGCTAGATCTCGATTGGGAAACAGTGCATAAGATGGCTCCAAACTTACCCAAAGGGTGGTATGAGCTCTCTTGCCTTAGCTTAAAGGATCGAATCGAATTTACCCAAGATTTTTGGCAGTCAAAACTTCCCTTTAGACATCATTTTTTCCAGTTTATCGATCATTTTTTTTCTTCACTCGATGATATCGGGATTTTTTTAACGCAAAAAAATTATGACGCCCCCTTTCAAGTGGAAATGGTTTATAGCTTAAAGGATAATCGCGGCTTTTATAGGGGAAAGCCCCCCATAACCGAGATGAATTTAAGCCATCTGAAAAAAGACTTTTCGTCGATCAATTTACCAACCGATTATATAGCCTTTTTGCAAATTCACGACGGTTTTTGCAAAGCCACAGATTGTACAGGTATCACAGCCTCTTGTGACATGAAAGGATCATACGACTATTTCCAGAAGATGATGGAAAGAGATGAACCCCTTACAACGGGAAAGGGAAGTCTTGTCAATCCAAAATCGCTTATCCCTTTTTATGAATCTTTTGGGATGCCGTTTTATCAATGTTTTTTTTCAGAATGGTATCCCGAGCAAGAGATGGGAAATGTGTATTACTCTGCCGAATCTCATACTATTTCTGAGCTCTCTAAGAGAGGATCCAATTCTCTTGAGATGACGTTTACGGCTTTTTTAGATTGGTTAAAATTTTATCTTGAGAGTGTGACTTAAAATCATCTTATGTATTTAGTAAAAGATTTATACGAAAAACATAAAAGCAGGCTAGGGCTAGAGTTAGTAGCCGGATCGTCTGGTCTTTTACGCAAGATTAAAATCCCAGAAGCCCATAGGCCAGGACTTAGCCTTTCTGGATATCTCAAAGGGCATGCCGGCCACCGTATTTTGGTTTTTGGTAAGGTGGAAATAGGATATCTGAAAGATCTTACTAATGAGGTGCGGATCAAACGCCTGCATGATCTTTTATGCATTTCCCCAAATCCCCCCGCCATCATTGTGACAAGGCGTCTTCGTCCTCCAAAGGAGCTGCATGCGCTTTGTGAAGAACTCGGCATTCCCTTGTTTCGCGCAAATACGTCGACAATGAATCTCTTAAGTAAGCTGACTTTGCTTTTGTATGAAGAATTTTCTCCAAGCATCAATTGCCACGGCACTCTTGTCGAGGTTTTTGGCGTGGGGGTCTTAATTCAGGGAGATTCTTCTGTCGGAAAAAGTGAGGCAGCACTTGGCCTTATTGAGCGGGGACACAGATTGATCACAGATGATATTGTCAAAATAAGAAAGAGGGAAGGAGAATATCTAGAAGGGTATGGGGTAGAATTAACGCGTCACCACATGGAAATTCGAGGCATTGGCATTATTAACGTCGCAAATTTGTATGGCGCTGTGTGCGTTCGCGATACCAAAAGTATTGATATCATCGTGAAATTGGAAGTATGGGATGACCAGGACTTTTATGATCGTGTAGGAATTGATGAAAAATTTTGCCAAATTTTAGGGATGGAGCTGCCGTATCACATTCTTCCTGTCAAACCCGGTCGCGATGTTGTGCTTTTACTTGAGACGATCGCTTTAAATCATCGGCTTAAGAAAATGGGATATAATTCGGCTAAAGAATTTAATGCAAAACTCTTAGAAATGATCGGCTCAAAACAAAAGAAGAGGATAATGCCTAGTGAAATTAGTTCGTGAGAAATTAGTTCGTGAGAAATTAGTTCGTGAGAAATTAGTTTGCCAAAACTACTTAGAGAGGACGTGAAGTGACAGAGCGTATAATTGAGCCAACTTCTCCCAGCCTAAAACTCGTACAAAAACTAAGAGTAAAAAATGCTTTAGGTATGCACACAAGGCCCGCGACTTATATCGTCAAGCTTTTGCAAAATTGCAAAAGTGACGTGACCTTTGCCTTAAAAAAAGAAGTGATCAATGCAAAGAGCATCTTAAGTATTTTGATGCTCGCTGCCAAAAAACACTCTTTAATCACTGTTACAGTAGAAGGAAAGGATGCACAAGAAGTGATGGATAAGCTTATTTTAGCATTTGATTCAGGATTTGGAGAGTAAAGACAATGCCCTTCGTATGTGAAGAAATTATCATAAAAGGAATGCCTTTATCTAGGGGGATTGCCATTGGTAGGCCCTATTTTCACCATTCACTTCAACAAGAATTCTTCGCGCAAGAGATAGATATAGATCCCTTAATGCTTGAAGAAGAGATCGCTCGCTATAAAAAAGCGATGAATTTTGCCATGCAAGAAGTTAAGCAATTGCAACTTAAAATGGAGCAAGACGCAGTTTCTGATGGAGCAGCTATCTTGGAAGGACACTTGCAAATCATGCAAGATTCTCTTCTCACCACTCGCATTGAAGAAAAGATCAGAACAAAAGGAAAAAACGCAGAGTTTGTGTTTACCTCTACAATCGCAGAGTGTGAAAGTAAATTTAATTCGTTAAAAAGTAAATTTTTTAAAGAGAGATTTAACGACCTTCAGGAGATCTCTAAACGGGTGCTTGCCCATTTAAGAGAAGAGTCAACCGCTGCCTTTTACGACGTTCCTAAGGAGTGCGTCATTTTTGCCAATTCATTTTCAGCATTTGATACAGCTGCAAGTGTTAATTTAAGTATTCTTGCCTTTGTGACAAGAGAGGGGGGTGCCACATCCCATGCTGCTATCGTCGCAAGAGCTCAAGGTATTCCTTTTGTTTGCAGCGTAGAAATCGATAACCTCCCATTGTCAAGTGCTGAATGGGTCATTGTAGATGGATGCAATGGCGATATTATTTTAAATCCTACCATTGAGACACTAAAAAAATATAAAGATCTTCAATTGCAGCTGCAAAGTCATTTAGAACAACTTGAAAAAATGACAAATCTTCAAACTGAAACGTATGATGGGCATAAAATTGCTTTATGCATCAATATCGATGGGGGCGAAGAGACTCAAGGTATCCATAGGTTAGGAGTTAGCGGCGTTGGATTGTTTCGGACTGAATTTCCCTTTTTATTAAGAGAGGATTTTCCATCTGAAGAGGAGCAGTATAACCTATATCGCAGGCAGGTCGAAGAGATGAAGGGGTTGCCAATTGTCATGCGCACTTTTGATGTAGGGGGAGATAAATATTTAAAGAGCGCATCAAGATTTCAATCGAAGGCAGCCCTTAAGAAAAGGAGTTCTCCGATAGAAGCAAATCCCTTTTTAGGCTGCCGGGCCATTCGCTTTTTGCTAAAAGAAAAAGAAATTTTTAAAGCGCAGCTGCGCGCTATTTTACGCGCTGCAAATTTTGGCAATGTGAAAATATTATTTCCCATGATCTCTTCCTTGACCGAGTTGCAAGAGGCAAAAGCTATTCTGCAAGAAACAGCAAAAGAGCTTGGCGTAGAGGGATACGACGTTCCCCAAAATATTGCAGTAGGTTGCATGATTGAAGTTCCAGCTTCAGCTATTATTGTGGATCTGCTTGCTAAAGAGTGTGATTTTCTATCAATTGGCACAAATGATTTGGTTCAATACACTCTTGCAGTCGATCGCACAAATAACGCCTTAAGCCATCTTTATACGGCAGCGCACCCGAGTGTGATCAGGCTCATCCGCCAAATTGTAAATGGAGCAAGCGAGCAAGGGATTCCCGTTTCAGTGTGTGGGGAGGTGGCAGCAGATCCTCGCTTTGTTCCCCTCCTGATTGGCCTTGGGGTCAATGAGCTATCAGTTGCCGGCCGTTATGTACCGATGATTAAAAATGTCATTAGAAGTACGAGTATTAGCGCAGCAAGAAAGCTTGTAGAGCAGGTGCTTACGCTTTCTTCTGCGGAAGAAATAGAAGATCTTCTGACAAGAGAATATCGCCAAAATGTTCCCGAAGATTTTTTTCTCTCATGAAATTCAGTACTTAGCTAAAGGCTTAAAATAATGAAAGTATTTGTTCCTCTGGTTTTATCAGCTTATTTGAGTTTCTTTGTTGGAATCGCCTCTGAAGAACCTGAGCCATTGAAATATGGTCTATATGCAAAAAAAGAGGGGGTATTGCCCATTGAAAAGGTGGAAATTTTTGGAGAACGTTGCTCTGGTACAAACTATTTACTCGCCTTGACACAGGAGAATTTTGCCCTTTCTTCAAAGAAATGGGTATGGGATTTTGGATGGAAACATTTTCCTGTGTGGATTGATGGGGGAGCGTGGTTTGATCCCATACTAACTCAAAGAGGGGGATCTCCTTTTACAAATCTACCAAATGAGAATTATTTGTTTATCGTGATTTTTCGCAATCCATATGATTGGTTGCATAGTTTTTTTGAGACGCCTCATCACGCACATGAATCCTTTAAGAAAAAAACAATACGTAATTTCTCTCGCTTTATTCGGGAGCCTTGGGTAGCAGAAGAGAAATGGCAATGGATTGATAGCAACCCCTCTGATGGCTCTCATTTTAAAAACGTGATCCAGCTGAGGACTGCTAAAATTAAGAATATGTTAAAAATTGCAGATCATGTGCATAATATTTACTACGTGAATTACGAAACATTAAAAAATTTTCCCATTGACGTGATGATGGAAATTGCGACGTATTTTGATCTTTTTTGTAAGACATTTACCGACGTCAAGGAAATATGTCAACCAGGGGGAAAACGCAAGGGTGTCTTTGTTCCTAAAGTTTACCCATCTCTTAAGATCAATGATCTGCTTTACATCAATAGCCAACTGGATGAAGAATTGGAGCAATCGATTGGTTATCAACTTATTATGCAAGAGGTTTAGTAGACCTCTTGCATAATTCCATTCGCTTGCTAAAATTGCCCTTTTTGGCGAATTAATTGCTAAATTTTTCGGCAATATGCTCGCATATTCCCTCAAAATTTAGCAATCAATTCGCTCAAAAAATATCAATTTTTTCAAGCAAAGCGAATTATGCAAGAGGTCTAATCTTAGTGACAAGTTTTTTATCCGGGTGATGAAAAAAGATCACAACTAAGACGGCCATTGCGCTTATTGCTGCAAGAAGAAGAAAAGCTCCTTGATAATTACCAGTAAGATCGATGAGCCATCCTGTCAAAACAGGCGCAATCACCCCGGCAAGTGAAAGGCAAGACGAGGTGACCCCTTGCGCTGTGCCAGCTCTTTCTTTTGCGACATCGATATTGACGCTAAAAAAAGCAGGCTGTGGCATGAGGCCAAAGCCTAAGCCAAGACTTAAGAAAACAATAGAAAGCCCAAGCGTTTCAGTTTGGCTGAGTAATAAGAAAAATAGTGCTGCCAGGAGTTGACTTATCCAGATCATATGAGATCTAGAAAGGCGTGCGCTCCCTGTTTTTTTATATAAATAATCGGAAATAAAGCCACCAGCTTTTAAGAAGATCGCTCCGACAAGCCAAGGAATTGTCAAATACCAGCCGACACTTTTTAAGTTGAGGTTGTGTTGCGTTAAGAAATAGCCAGGAAGCCAAAGCGTTGCAAAAAAGAGCATATAGCCAAATGCAAAGTAGGCGATATTATTGGCGATAAGTACAGGATTTGTAAAAATAAAGCGCCAGTCAATATCTTTGCTGTTTTTTTCGTTTACCAGGCGAGACTTTGTGGTAATGATGGCTTTTTCTTGGTCGTTGACAAAGGGAGAGTCTTCAGGGCGGTCTCTAAATAGGAAAAACCACGCAATGGCCCATAGTATGCCAATTGAGCTTACCAAAAAGAACATCGCTCTCCATCCAAAGTCGGCGACAAGGTAAGCGGTAAGGGGCGCTCCAATGACGGAGGAGAGGGGAATTGCAATCAATGAAAATGATAAGGCTCTGGCCCTTTCAGCTGGCGATAACCATTTGCTAATGGTGGCAGTGACTGCTGGAAAGTGAGGGCCCTCTGTTATTCCTAAAAAAAGACGTAAAGTGATAAAACTCCAAAAGCCTGTGGCAATGCCTAGGCAAGCCACACAAAGAGACCAAGAGATGGCTGCAATTGGCCATACGATCCTTACACCCCATCGATCGACCATAATTCCGCCGAGTACAGTAAAGAAGATATAGCCGATCCCAAACGCTGAAAGGATCATCCCGAATTGAGTGTCGGAAAAATGGAATTCCTCTTTAAGAGGGGTGATCACGAATGAGATAGCCGAGCGGTCAATAAAATTGATTAAGGTAATGAAAAAGACAAGACTGACGACGACCCATCTGTAGTTCGTGTGCGAAGATTTTGTCATATAAGCTCCATTTTTAAAGACCTATTTAATCATATTATTGCTTTTAAGTCGATCTAAATTTTATGTATTTGAAGAAAAATATGATATAAAACAAGCTAAATGGGGTCCAAATTGCAATGACCGGACTGATCACTTGTTTTTCGCCAAGGATAAGGGCTGAGTTTAAGCTTAAGTAGAAGGCAAAAAGAAAAAATAAGTTAAGGCCATAGATAAAAAAAATTGGCAAAGACCTAGTGAAACGAAGGCAAAATGGGATCGCAGTAAGGGTCGCAAGAAATGGGCTAAAGAGCAATGCTAACTTATAATAATATGTGGCCACAAAATGCGCTTGCCTTTGATTTAAAAGAGGGTTATTTGCGTTAATTTTTTTCTTTAAAATGCTGATCGATAGGTCGGCTGGGTCTGTGATAGAATCGATTAATTTGGGAATGTTCAGTTGCAGGGAAGGCAAAGAAAGAAGGTTAAAACGATCTGTTAATTCAATTTGAGTGTTTGCATCCCGACTAAAATGCTCGACTTCTTTTCCAATAGCCGGATCTTGATTTAAATCAAGCGTTTTGATTCGGTAAAGATCGTCAATCGATTTTATCCATATAACGTCGTATAATTCATTTGATGAGGGGTTATATTTTGTGTAGGCGATGGAAGAGTCATCTTTTAATTTCAGGGCATGAAGTTTATTGCCTTGACGATTTTTTTGCTTCGCAAAGGCTCTTCTTATTTTAAGTTCTTTATCATAGGTAAGAGCTTTTGGTTGCAATATTTCCCCACTGAAGTAAATGATTGCAGTAAAAAATAATGTAAACGCGAAAAATGGCAAAAGGATTCTTTCTAGTTTAACTCCCCCCATCATCAAGGCAATAAGTTCGTTGTTTTTATTAAGAGAGGTGAGCGTCTTAATGACTGAAATAAGAAGAGTAAAAGGGATAAGCACATCCGTTTGTCTGATCAGTTCGTAAAAGTAATAGCCAAAAGTTTCAGTCCATGTGAAATGGTAATTTTTAAAGCTTCCCGCATGCGTTGAGTAGTCGATTAGGGCAAATAGACCATAAAAACAGATGAGAAAAATTGCAAATGTTTTAAAGAGCTCTCTTAAAAAATAGCGCTCCCAAATCGCTGTTAGGGGGAATATCATCTTGTTAGACCTTTTGTCATCTTGTTGACTTGCAAAAAAGAGACAACGACAATAAGAATTTGCGGCATAAGATAAAGAATAGCTGCGATGGACACTTTCTTATCATAACCTTTTGCGGCAAAAAAACAAACCAAGTATAGGGTTGCGAGAATAATCACCGTAGCGATTCCTTTAAAGGAAGGATTTCTTGAAATAGTGATTCCAAAAGATAAGCCAAGGTAGGTGAAAGTGATGACCGAAAGCGAAACAGATAAACGCCTTAGAATCTCCACATATCCGGAGGATCGATTCTCTTTTGTGGCTTTGTAAACTAGTAGCTCAAGGAAAGACATGTGACCTACGCTTATTTTCCTTTCCTCGTCTGTTTGGTTGCTTTTGCCAAGTATTTTACTAACATCGCTAGCCATTGTCGCCTTAGCCATATTTTCAATTGCAAGACTACCCTTTGAAGAATGAACATGTTCTTTGATGAGAGTGGTGCCTTCCGCAATCAAGTTCTTGGCTGAGGCATTCAGTTTTTTTGCAAGAAATAAAGAGGCTCTTTCTTCGCTGCGTCCGGGAGTGATAATCACAACATCCTCAGCATACTCACCTAATTTGGATTTACCAAAAACATCAAAATAGATTCCTTTCGATTGCATGAGATGCTTATTATGAAGAAGTAAGAGGGGATTGACAGATTTTAGCTGATCTTTGATTTTTTCGATGCTATGATGAGCGCTTGAGGCTAGTTCTGAAACCATATAAAAGTTAAAAACAGAAAAAAAGATTGAGATCAGAAGAATTGGGGTCATAATCGCTTGAAATGATAAATTGCAGGCGCGAAGGGCCGTAAGCTCATGTGATCTAGATAAGGTGTGTATAAGCACATATGCTGCAATTAATGAGGAAATCGGCATGGCGATCGGGATGAGGTAAGGAATTTGATGCAATGTAAACCATAAAACGTCAAAAAAAGAACTACCAAGCGTTGCAATATAGGCGATCTCCTCCATTTTCATGGTGAGCAAAAGGGAGATAAATGCTAATATACTTAATGTAAAAGTTTTAAGGTAGTTTGAGAGTAAGTAGCGCCAAAGCACGGGAAATAGTATCATGCTAAGATGATACAATAAATAGGAGATTTGCTAAAATATCAAAATGAAAAAGATTTGGTACATATATATTAATGACAAAAGTGAAGGCCCTTATTCTATTAATGAATTGGCATCAGATGATCGTTTAACCCTCAATACTTTAGTCTGGCGAAAGGGGTTTAAAGATTGGAAAAGGCTCTTTGAGGTGCAGGAGTTAAAAGCGCTCTTTGATAAACCAACCCCCAAAAAAGAGGAGGAGGAGGCAATAACTTTTAAGCCTCTTTTGTCCGATGAGATGACGCTTGATATGTCCAAAGAACCAACGCCTATGTTACTTTGGATTCTCATTGCTTTACTTGCATTTATCTATGTCTTGCAAAAACTGTATTGGACTTGAAATGACTGATCCCGTTTTAGCGCCGGTTTTTGCCTTTTTAAAGGAACATCATGTCACATCTAAACCTCTTCTTTTGGCATTTTCAGGGGGGCCCGATTCTCTTGCTTTACTTCATGCATTAATTGCGTATAAGAAAAAGGTGTCAGCTTTTACGTTTGCAATTGCTCATGTGAACCATGGATGGAGAAAAGAAAGTCAAAAAGAAGCTGATGAAATTCAAGTTTTAGCAAATGATCTTGGCCTTTCCTTTCACCTGATAGAGCTAAATCCCAGTACAATGAGCGGCAATCTAGAAGCGCTATGCCGCATGGCAAGATATCAATTTTTTGAGGGGCTTTGCGATGAGTTTGGCTACCACGCTGTATTACTTGGCCATCACGCTGATGATCTTGCAGAGACAGTTTTAAAGAGGGTTTTTGAAGGGTCGTCTTTATCCAAGTTAAGTGCGATGGCGCCTTATTCATATATGGGTAGATCGCTTCTTTGGCGCCCCCTCCTATGTGTAAGAAAGCAGGTTTTATTAGATTGGCTAGCAAGCAGAGGGCTTAAAGGGTATAGCGATTGTACAAATGATGATGAGCGCTTTATGAGGGCTCGTTTTCGAAAGACCTTAATGCCATCGCTTGCCAAGACATTTGGTAAAGAGCTTATAGATCCTTTATGCCAAGTTGCAGCAGAATCACTTGAGTTGCGAGAGTATCTGCAGACAATTGCCTTACCTTATTTAAAAATGCTTAAGCATTCAATTTTTGGAAGCTTCCTCGATTTTACCGAGATGATGCCAAATACGATGTTTGAAATGAAAGCTCTCCTTAAAAGCTTGTCATATGAGGGAGAGGTAATTTTATCAAGGGACATATTGCAAAAGATGGCACATCATCTCATGGTGGGAAGTGCAAATAAAGAATTTATCTGCCAAGGTCTGCGCCTTTTCGTCGATAGAAAGCGTCTCTTTATTCGCTCTAAGTTTATTCCACGCCTTGGATCTATCATGACTATAGAACCAGTTGAGGGTATCTATCTTTTTGGCAATTTAAAAATTGAAGTCAGTGTATCTGACGAGAATCAGAACTATCAATGGCATCGACCTATTGGTTGGAAAGGACTTTGGGAAGAGGGGGTACAGGTTTATTTGCCATTTGGTCACTATACACTCGCCCCACCTGAAAAAATGGAGCAAGCTCGTTTAACTCATCTTATTAATTGGTGGTCCAGGAATAAGGTTCCAAACTTTTTACGAAGGTCTTTGCCTGTTGTGCTACAAAATGGACGAATCGTTCATGAATTTTTGAGCGGAGCATTCTATCAAAGTCAATCCGATACAGTTACCAAACAACCATATTTGGCGTTGAATATTCGACTGCCGTTTCTAGGATAATCTTGTCTATTACCAATATCCAAACTCCCCTTACTCATAATGAGTAAGGGGAATTTGAAACATTGCGTATTGGTTTTATTTTCCCAATATTAGTGAATTTGCTGGACAGTCATATAGGCAAGAAGTTCTTGATCTATATGTTCTGGAGCAAACGGTGCAGTGGATCCCTGCTGACTTCTTCTGTTAACGATAACGATCTTATCACCCGCATCTATCTGTACAATCAAACTTGTTGTAAACAAGCCACCTGATTGGAAGTATATAGTACTGCCTGGTATATAAAATGCCATTCCATTCGCTTTAATTTGCGTTAATGCACTCATCCCGTTTGAACAACTTGTTGTTGTTCCAAAGGTGATAAGATATGTACCTGCTGTTGTAAAATTAACAAAAGCTTGATCTGTTACATATATTGAGGATCCTGGGGCTACAAGGCCTGTATTTGGCAACAAATACGCTTGCGCTACACCTGAGGCAACTAATGAGGTAGTGACGTAGGCAATTTTATCTTGTTCTATTGAGTTGTTAAAAAAGTTAGCATATATACTATTGCGGCTAGGTCCTGTCGGGCCCACTGTGCCGGTAGCTCCCATAGGGCCAGTAGGACCTGTTACGCCGCAGCAAGGTCCGGTAGGTCCTTGAAGGCCTTGAAGACCTTGAGGTCCAGTAGGTCCAGTACGTCCGGTTGAGCCAAAGCCAGTGCCAGATCCGGCAGGACCTTGAGCACCAGTGAAGCCTTGAGCACCAGCAGGTCCTGCACGACCAGTAGGTCCAGTCTTGCCATCGTTACCGTCTTGCCCATCTTGACCCGGACAGCCTTGAGGTCCATCTTGACCATCTTGACCATCTTTTCCTGGACGACCGGTGGGTCCTGTTGCGCTGCAGCAAGGTCCAGTAGGTCCTGTGAAGCCTTGAGGGCCAGTGCGTCCAATTGTACCTGATCCAGATCCGGCTGGGCCTTGAGCACCAGTGAAGCCTTGAGCACCAGTAGGTCCTGCACGACCAGTAGGTCCAGTCTTGCCATCGTTACCGTCTTGTCCATCTTGACCCGGACAGCCTTGAGGTCCATCTTGACCATCTTGGCCATCTTTTCCTGGGCGACCGGTGGGTCCTGTTGCGCTGCAG
>JABDAE010000022.1 GCA_013289325.1 Chlamydiota bacterium | reverse complement strand
CATCGACGTCAATCAAACATTGCAAAAGAACTTAAGCGCCTCTCCAATGGAAGAGCGCTCCAAAATAAAACAGAAAAAAGATAGTAAGCTCACCCAGAAGTTTAAAGGAAAAACAAGGGGGGCAAGGCAAAAATGGCTTCCGATGCAATAAACCTCTTGCGTAATTGGTTTCTATCAGAAAGCCGCAATCTCCCCTGGAGAGGACATACAATCGGCAGTGATACGTCGCCCTATGCTGTATGGGTGTCAGAAATCATGCTGCAACAGACGCAAGTTTCCGTTGTGATCCCCTATTTCTTGCGTTGGATGCAACAATTTCCAACAATTGAAACACTTGCAAATGCACATCTTGATGAGGTGTTAAAGGCATGGGAAGGGCTTGGCTACTACGCACGCGCAAGAAATTTACATGAAGGGGCAAAATTTGCACTTTTGCATTTTAACGGAAAACTCCCAGACACTAAAGAGGCTCTTTTAAAAATAAAAGGTTTAGGCAGCTACACTAGCGGCGCTATCTTAAATTTTGCCTTTCACAAAAGATATGCCGCCGTCGATGGCAATGTGATGAGGGTTTGCTCGCGGTATTTTGGTCTTTTGGACGATATAGCCAAGCTAAGCACAGTGAAAAAAATTGAATCTCTCACCTTGGATTTTCTTCCAGAGGATGAGCCTTGGGTCATTAGTGAAGCGTTGATTGAACTTGGGGCAACAGTTTGTAAAAAGCTTCCAAAATGCATAGAATGTCCTCTTAAAAGTGGTTGTAAAGCTTTCCTCCTAGGAATGACAGCCCAAATTCCATTTAATTCTCGCAAAACAAAAATTGAGACCCTTTATCGCTCAGTGGCAGTAGTGATACACCAAGATAAAATCTTAATTAGAAGAGGGGGAAAAGGAAAGGTAATGGAAGGGCTTTGCGAATTTCCCTACCTTGAGACTCCAGGGCCAGTCCAAAATTACGTGCCGCTTTTAAGCCATATCGAAGACCTATATGGCATACAGCTCTCGTGGACAAAGGCTTTACCCCAAGTCAAACATTCTTTTACGCGCTATAGCGCCATTTTAAATCCTCATGTATTTACCCTAAATTCGGTAATTGGAGATGGCAGCTTAACGCAATCTGCAACTGACGAATCTAGATTTGCCTTGCAAAAAGATGCTACACATGGGGATGAGTGGGTGACTCTTGATGAACTTAAAAAACTCCCCTTTTCCTCAGGACATAAACGGATCTTTGACGGATTAACCTAAATTATTTTCCGGCAGAATCACCTGCTATATATCCGGTTGTCCAGGCAGCTTGAAAGTTAAATCCCCCTGTGACACCATCGATATCTAGAACTTCGCCTGCAAAAAATAGATGAGGCGTTTGACGGCTCTCCATTGTCTTAAAGTTCACCTCGCGCAGTAAGACACCTCCACAGGTGACAAATTCATCTTTATTTGTACTTTTACTTAAGACTTGAAATTGTGAGCAAAGCAGAAATTGGACAATTTTTTGCATCTCCTTTTTTGGCAGTATCCCCCATTTCAAGTCTTTTGGAATCGCAGCGATTTGAAGCAGCGCCTTCCAAAGGCTCTTTGGTAAAATATTAGGGGAATCACCATATACAAGCTTATTGGGATGGGCCATCTTAAATCGTGTTAAAGACTCCTTTAGCCTCTCTTCCGTTTCTTTAGGTAGCCAATTAACTTTTAATAAGGGCTTATAATGTATTCCATGCAAAATGCGCGCGCCAAAAGCTGAGAGTTTTAAGATCGCAGGACCGCTCAATCCCAAATGGGTGATAAGGATGGACCCTTCTGTGAAAAGATTAGACCCTTCCATACTCACTCTTACAAACGGGACCGATACACCAGCCAAATCGGATAAGATGGCTTTATCGAGATCTAAATTAAAAGTAAAAAGAGATGGAACACTTTCAGACACCTTATGTCCTAGCTTTTCAAGCCAAGCCCCCCCTTTAAAAGCACCTCCCGCTGCAACAATTAGCTTATCGCAATAAAGCTGCTCTTGATCTGAAAGGGTAAGCTCAAAGCCTTTGTCTTTTCTTTGGCAATCGATCACCCCTTTTTCCAGCCAAAGTTCGACTTTAAGCTCTTTTGCCTCATTCTTAAGACATTGCACGATCGTATCTGATGAGTCCGTGGTTGGAAACACCCGCCCATCGCTTTCCACTTTTAGCTTCACTCCCCGCTCTTCAAACCAATGCATCGTATCGCGCGGTTGAAACCTGGTAAATGGTCCTAAGAGCTCTTTTCCTCCTCTTGGATAATTGCCAATGAGGTGCGATGGCTCAAAACAGGCATGCGTCACATTACAGCGCCCCCCTCCAGAGATTTTCACCTTCGAAAGAACTTGTCTAGTCTTTTCTAAAATAATGACGCGGCAGTTTCCATTTGCCGCGGCAATGGCGCTAAAAAAACCGGCAGCTCCCCCTCCAATTACAACGACAGTCATTCTTCCCCTTTAGACATTTTCCTTTTAAAGATTCCATCCGCCAAATAATAGATAGAAGTCGCAAGGCGCAAGCTATAATCGATCGCCGTTTCGGAATAGGCCTTGCAAATTCCCATAGATATGTATCCAAATCCTGTCATAAGGATGTTAGCTTCTGCAGATCTTTGCGTATTTCCAATGACTCTTATCATCTCTTGATAGATTTCATGAAAACTTAGATTTTTTCCATTAATCTTATCTTTAACATCTTTAAGACTATAGATATCCAACTGGCGCAAGGTGCGATACGCTAAGGCGCGCTCATAGGTTGAAAACTGATCTTTATCGACTTTTCCTTCTATGATGATGCTCTTAAAACACTGAGCCACCTTTTGTGCCGTCTCAGATCTACCCGCATCTTTCAAATTGATAAGAAGAGCGTGGCTGCTAATATAATCGTGGGCATCGACGACAATTTTTATTGAGAGAGAAGACAAGGCGGCGGGGCGAACGGTTAAATTAATGCTAATTGTTGCAGCGGGAAAGCCCAGCAAAGCGACTATGGCGGCAATAAATGCCGTTAAAGTAAAGAGAATGCCGGAAAGCTTTAACACAACCTTTGCAGCTGTTTGGATCATGCCGTTGACGTCATCTTCTTTGATGGCAAATTTTAGATCGCGCAAGCTTTTAATAAATTCTTCGATTTGGTTATTGAGAAATATAATGCCTATCCAGCTTTTTGCACCAGTAGCTAGCCTTGGTACAATTTCGGGAATGCTTTTAAAAATTTTAGCTGCAAGTTGACAAGTCGTAAGGATGATAATCCCAACGGCCATACCGTGCCGCGTATACAAAATTTCCAACTTTTCCCACTTTTTCTGGATCGATGCTTGAACTCGGCTCAAAGTTTTGAAATAAGGCAACGGACAATTAAACGCAGAAGTTCTCATAAATTCCGGAAAATTCGTAAAAAGTAGGGTTTCTCGTTAAGTATGGAACAAAGCCTATTTACCCTACAATCCTAAATTACACCTAAGCAACTTCAAAATCAATTTTGATATAATTAAATGTCAATATATTTATTTTTACTAAAAATTAAATATATGTTTTAAATTAAATTGTATTATGTTTTAATAAAGTTAGGTAGGGAGTGAAAGTAGTTGAAATAGAAAGTTTATCTCAACTAGTCAACTACTAACTAAAGTAGGGGTACATCCTCAACAAGTTGTGGCGTATGCTCTCTTGCTTTGGAAACTGGTTAGCTTATGGGTTGCTTCAAGATCACAGCTTATGCTGCGGCCTTTTTGCGATCTTTAAGGTAAATTTTGTGGCCTTAGTAAGAAGCCTTTGCCATGACTTATTGAGGATGTGCATTAATCCTAAAACATATGTCCCATAGGACAGACGCGCTGGGCAGTTGCCGGCGCTAGCACTTTCTACCGTTTATTTGTTAATCGCTTAAGATGAGTTTTTCCTAAGTGATTACATGAAGATTAGTCGTATGAAATTGTCTTAATGGTTCATCTTTCACGGGGCGGCCTTTTGGATTATTTCAATACGACATTTTTTTTTAAACACTTTTCTTGAGGAGGAATTATGACTAACTTAAAAAATGAATTACTGCTTCCGGCTCTTTTTTCTGTAGTGGCTTTGACACCATTTGCTGTAAATGCAGGAACTGCGGTGGCAGATACAAATGACATCGATAATCTGATTGCAGCACACCATGGTGGTGGCGGACATGGTGGCGGACACGGTGGACACGGTGGTGGGCATCATGGTGGACACGGTGGTGGCCATCACGGGGGGCATCATGGCGGACACCATGGTGGACATCACGGGGGGCATCATGGCGGACACCACGGTGGGCATCATGGTGGACATCACGGGGGGCATCATGGACACCATGGTGGACATCATGGACACCACGGTCATCATGGACATCACGGGCATCATGGACATCATGGAGGCTACGGTGAAGGAGAAGGCTACGGTGAAGGAGAGGGCTACGGCTATGGCTACGACGGTGATATGGACAGTGGATATTATTATGAAGGCATTTACTACCCATACACAATTGAAGGTGATGAGGCTATTTATTACCCATACTCCATGCAAGGTGAGGAGGCTGTTTATTACCCATATACCATGCAAGGTGATGACACTGTGTATTACCCAGCCACAAATAACTTCTACTCATAGAAGTTTTTGTAATTTGCTTGGAATCGCCAACATGTGCAAACAAACCCCATTAATTGGGGTTTGTTTTTATTTTTTAATATTTAATTAAACCTAGAAACGGCAGTTCGAGATGGCAAATTAATGCAAGATCTTGAATTAGAATCACTTTGCAATGGGGTGGGACATTCCCAAATGGTGAAGGACCACCCCATTGCAAATGATTCTGGTTCAATAGATTGCGTTAAGTTGCCGTCTCCAACTGCCGTTTCTAGGTTAAACACAATTATTAAATAAATTATTTTATGCTATAATGGAATTAGACGACTTTGATGCACATAAAAAAACAAAGTCAATTTTAGGAGGAATTATGATTAACTTAAAAAACAAACTGCTGTGTTCGGCTCTTTTTGCTGTAGTGGCTTTGACACCTTTTGCAGTAAATGCAAAGACTTCAGTTGCGGATACAAATAACGCAGGCGAACTGATTGCAGCACATCACGGACATCACGGCCACCACCATCACGGACATCATGGCCACCACGGTCACCATAGACATTACCACCATCATCACCATCACGGATATGGGTATGGAAACGTATATTTCGGCTATGGCCCCTACTATAATGGCTATTACTATGATAGTTACTATTATGGAGGTTTTTATTACCCACATACAAGAATCTTCATTTCATAGAAGCTATTGCCATGCGCAAAATGTTAATTAATAAAAAGAGGTGTTTCAACCGAGACCGACTGTCGATGCGGCCTTTGCAATACCTCTTCCACTTCATCTAAAGTTACCTCGTGGACACAAAATCTTTTGCACATGTAGCGAAAAACGCCCTCAAAAAATTCATCCTTGGTGGAAATGTGTTCTTTCAGACAACATAAAAACTCTCGATGCTCTCGCCCCTCTCGATATGTGGGCGCCTTTCTTGGAATTAGCAGGCAGTTCATCAATTTTTGGTCATAATCCCAAAGAAATGATGTATGGTGCAACCAGCGCTCTCGGCTGATATACTGGGCGTTGCCCCCCACCTTAAGCTCTCCAATGACGTAGTCATTTTCAACTAGGGAAATATCTATTGAAGGAAAGGCTTCCGCGTAAATGGCCGCTGCCCACTGATGAATATAATGAGGAAAACACTTCACCCCTACATCCTCTGCGTTGCAAATCCAACTGATAAAGCAAGTATTAGGATCGGTGACAACCGCCCCCCCTCCACTAAAGCGGCGCACAATTGGCATCTCATCTACTGAGGTAAGCGCCCTTTCATCGATGAGAAGTTCCCTTTTTCCTGATATCCCCATGACAATGGCGGGCGGTGCGTTGGTATTTAGCAAACACCAATTGCGCAAATCGGCGCGCAAAAAAGCCTCTTCAAGTTGAAGCTGCTTAAAAATTGGAAACCCATTTAATTTAAGAACAAAAAGATCTTGAGGCATATTATCTTTTGTTAAGAGCAATCATCATGACCGTGATATCAGCAGGAGACACTCCAGAAATACGCCTCGCTTGCCCTAAGTTTGCAGGTTTTACCTTTAAAAGCTTTTGCCTTGCCTCATTGCGAAGTCCAACCGTTGTTTCGTAATTAAAATTGTCTGGTATTATGATATTTTCGACGTGAGATAGCTTTGCAATTTCTTTATGTTGCCGATCGATGTAACCTGCATATTTGACGGTCAGTTCCACCTGGAAATTAATCTCTTCGCCAAAGTCTTTCACATCATCTGGATAATCGGCAAAAAGCGTAGAATATTTAACCTCTGGCCTTGCAAGGAGCTGTGAAAGGGAGTGCCCTTTTCCTTCAAGCTGTTTAAATATTTTCGCTAAGCGAGCTGGCTCACTTGCGACAATTTCTTCTTTCTTAAGTAAGCGATCGTAGCGGCTTTGATCGATAATGCCAAGCTGATAGCCATACTTTCTAAGCCGAAGGTCTGCATTATCTTGGCGAAGGAGCAGGCGATGCTCGGCTCTACTTGTAAACATCCGATACGGCTCATCAAGACCTTTTGTCACCAGATCATCGATCATAACGCCAATGTAGCTTTCCGATCTTTGTAAAATCAAAGGGGTTTTTTGCATGACTTTGCAAGCGGCATTGATTCCCGCCATTATCCCCTGCCCTGCAGCCTCTTCATAACCAGATGTGCCATTGATTTGACCGGCAAAAAATAGCCCTTCAATCTTAGATCCATCAAACCTCTTACATTCAAGTGAATGGGAAATCTGACCACTGACCACATAGTCATACTCAATGGCATATGCTGGTCTCATGATTTTAGCGTTTTGCAAAGCAGGAATACTCGCCATCACTTGCATCTGCACATCAAAGGGCAGCGATGAGGATATGCCATTCACATAGACTTCTTCTGTAGTCAACCCTTCCGGCTCTAAGAAGAGCTGATGGCGCTCCTTATCTGCAAAGCGCACGATCTTATCCTCAATGGAGGGGCAATAGCGCGGGCCAACCCCAACGATCTTACCCGAATACATCGGCGATCGGTGCAAATTATTTAAGATGATCTCTTTGGTCTTGTCGGTGGTATATGTGATGTGGCAAGAAACTTGGGGAAGGCGCTTTTTTCCCTCGTCATCGAAAGAAAATTTAACGCCCGGATCCCCTTTTTGCTCTTCTGTTAAGCTAAAATCGATGGTGCGTCTGTTCACTCGAGGAGGTGTGCCTGTCTTAAAGCGCCCAAGCTTAAAGCCTAGACGCTCTAAACTTGCCGATAGACCCACCGAGGGTAAATCACCGGCGCGCCCACCCGCGTAGTGCGTCTCACCAATATGCAAAAGCCCCCTCATAAAGGTCCCAGAAGAAATCACAACTGCTTTGGTATTGTATTGAATGCCTTCTTTAGTGATAACGCCGCAAATCTTGTCATCGCCGTCATTATTTTTTTGGACGACCAAATCCTCAATTGTTCCTTGCATGATCTCAAGGCCATCTGTCATCTCAAGGCGATGCTTCATCGCATGTTGATAGGCAACCTTATCAGCCTGGGCGCGCGGGGCTAAGACAGCTGGGCCCTTTGTCTCATTGAGCATCCGAAACTGTATGCCAGTTTCATCGATTACTTTACCCATGTCGCCGCCTAAAGCATCGATTTCTCTTACGATATGCCCTTTAGCGACGCCTCCGATTGCCGGATTGCAGCTCATTTTGGCAATAGTATCAAGCGTCATCGTGAGTAGAAGAGTGCGCATGCCCATACGCGCAGCAGCAAGCGCTGCTTCACATCCGGCATGGCCGCCTCCCATCACGATAACATCATATTCGTCTGGGTATGTCCACATAAAACTTTATACTTTAGAGTCTGTTATACAAGAAAAGTATTAACAGGCTCTTTAGTTCTTATGACGGTCTCTTCTGCTGCGCTTTTTACGCTTATGCTTTGCGATCTTAAAGCGACGCTTTTTCTTTACTGATGACATAGGATCTCCCTACTGTTACGGGTTAATGGCAAATTCTACCCTTTCCAGAATAAAAAGGATAGGAAAAACAATAGAGTCTAGCAACTTTAATAAAATGATTCTGGTTGGAAAAGAACTACTCACAACATGTCACTGATTATTCTAGAAACGGCAGTTCGAGATGCTAAATTGACACAACCTTCTGAACTGCCGTTTTTAGGATTATACACAAACAACCTCAAAATTCGGTTTTTGGCCAAGAGAAGTGGCTCCCAAGAGAAGTGGCTCCACCGTCTTCGCTTGAAGCTTTTCTATCAGCATTGGCAAGACACATCAAAGCCTCATAAATTGTTTCCTCATACTGTTTTTCCACAGCTCTCCCACATAAAGCATCTATAAATTCAAGCTTTGGCAATATCTTAAACAGGTTATGTAAAGACTCCAGCCTAAGCCAAATCGAGGCAAACTTTTCTCTCATCACACTTTTATGAGCTTTATCATTTGGTCTTTGTAAAACTTGTACCGCTTCAAATTCTTGGAGTAACTTATCTGTCTTTTTCTTAATCAAATTCCACCTTTGCTCCATTACACTATCATCATCTATTTCATTTTTGAGCAGCTCCAGTTCGACTTGAAAGGTAGCACTTTGCTTCTTTATATTGTTAGTTGCTAAAGAAATTGCATCATTTTGCTCATTTTTTTGTTTACTCTCACAAGCTAAATCTCTATCTAATGCTCTAAACTCAGCTTGCAGCTTAGTGATTATCGCACCGTAATTACAATAGGCCCACCAATTATCTTCCCAATTATATTGCTTGCACACCGCAGCTGCCTCAGTTGGAATCTGCACTCCAGAGGATGTGTAAAGACTACCATAGCGTATAACGCTATTCTCGGTAAGACCTGCTATTTCTATCTTGGCGCAGCACTGTTCATACCATCCTTTGCGAACCTTTCCCTCAGGAGATTGAGTTGACGCTCGATAATTAATTCCCTGCTCAAGTGAAACGTAGATTTCGCAATGGACATTATTTCTTTTGAACACCGCTATCTCCTCTTCCCTTTCTCTTGCCCTCTTCGTCTCCTCTGGCTCCTTTTCTTTTTTTTCACTTTTCTGAATTGCATAGTCTTTATATAAATCTTTCGACATGTCGAAGCGACTTAAGGATCCTTGTTGAATTTGATCTAGAGTATTTAGTTGCTTGGCTATGGCGCCTGTAGGCACTATCATCGGAAACTTTTTGATTTCCGATTTGGCACACATCCCAACCGTCCGGATAAACCTTGCAGCAGCAAGCATTGCTGCTTCCCCCTTAGCTTTATTGGAGGATCCAACAAGGAGCCAAAAAAATTTCTTCTTTGTATCACCTGTGCAAAAGTGCCGCAAACGGGGATATAGTGAAGAAGATGCCAGCTCATTTTCGCTAAGTGTAACTTGTAAAGGTTTACCAGGTTGAACCACTATTCCAAATTCGTCACTTCTTAAAGAGATCGTTCTATCAATCATTCTTTTTTTCAACTGCGGCGCAGCTGAAGTTACAGCTTTTGATGGAGATTTGGGTTTAGTAGGTGGCTTAAGAGTTGCCACAAAAGACTCTTTGATGACCGGGTTTTGAGGATTTGGCTTATGGGTCAAGTTAGACTGTGCGACATCGTCTATTCGACTCAAAGAACGGGAGCGAAGTTTCTCCTTATGATGAGGACTTAAGGCTTGGTGTATATTTTCTGAAGATGCCGATCGCTTCAATACTTTTCCATTCAGATCAAATTGTCCATGGCCTCCACTCCTTCCAATAGGCATGCTTGCGCTCATGATCCCCTCCTCTCGTATTAAACCCAGAAACGGTAGTTCTAGGTCAAAGTAAATTTACACCAAATTTTGAATGAATTTCGGTATAATGACGACCATAGAAACTGAGGGCAAATATGTAAAGAAAAAACTTTAGAATGCGCTATTTACATTATTTTTAATGCACTAGGGAGTAAAATGGCTAAAAGCCTGTTCAGCTTCAGGATCATATGAGGCTTCTGTATGTTGACGCACAGGGGTATAGTCTGCAAACTGCACAATCTCTTTTCGATAGGTCAAATTGACAACGCCGATTCCGCCATGCCTATTTTTAGCTACAATGATTTCTGCCATCCCCGGCTTATCCATCGGATCGTAATACTCGCGCCGCAGCATGAACATCACAATATCGCTATCTTGTTCAATGCTTCCACTCTCCCTTAAGTCGCTCATCATCGGCCGATGGCCCGGGCGCTCTTCTACCTTACGAGAGAGCTGCGAAAGGCATAAAATGGGAATATTGAGCTCTCTTGCTAAATTTTTAAGCATCCTAGAAATCTCTGAAATCTCACTTTGCCTGTTTTCCATCATCTTGTTGGATGAACCCGTGATCAGCTGTAAATAATCGATGACGAGAAATCCAATCCCATAACACTCCTTCATCCTACGCGCTCTTGCTCTTAAATCTGCAATTTTTAGGCCCGGCTGATCGTCAATCACCATCACTTGGGCTTGCATCTGATTGACTGCGCCTACAATTCTTTGAAACTCAATGCCACTTATGTTGCCTGTCTTGATCTTTTCAGATTGCACTTCGGCCTGAGAGCAAATGATGCGGTGGACGAGTTGCTCTGCGCTCATTTCAAGAGAAAAAACACCCACAGGGATATGATTTTTAAAGCAGATATTTTCTGCTAAATTTAAGGCAAATGCGGTCTTGCCCATGGCGGGACGCGCTGCTAAAATCATTAAGTTGGAGTTATTAAAGCCATTTAACATCTTATCCAAATCTTTGAAGTGGGATGTGATACCTGTGATACCCGCATCTTCTGGCCCAAGGAGGCGAAACCTTTCTTGCCTCTCTTGTAGAGCCTGCAAGAAAGGGGCATTGGCCTCAGCTTTTACACCTGATAAGATTTCACTAATGAGTTTTCCATGAGAAGGTGATGCCGCTTGGCTAATCTGAAAAAACAGCTGCTGCGCCTCATCAAGAGTGGAATAGACATCCTGCGGATCGTTAAGCGCTTTTTTTTCGATGCTTTGCGACGCATGGATCATGCTGCGAAGGACTGCCTTTTCCCTGACGATTGAGACATACTCTTCAATATGCGCAGAAGTGCCTGCATATTGGGCAAGTGTGGTCACATAACCAGCTCCACCTACAGCTTTTAAGCGATCTTGCCTTTTAAGCTCCTCGCAGATAAGGTGCACGTCAGCTGGCTTATCTTGCATGTAGGCAGATTTTAATACTTGAAAAATGATTTTATGTTCTGTGTAATAAAAGTCGGCATCGTCTAGACCATCAGCTGCAATATTTAAGCTGTTGATACTTGTCAACATACACCCAAGCACCATCATCTCAGATTCTTTTGAGTTAGGAGCCACTTTTATCTTCACATCTTCTGCTATCATATGACCTGTTTAAGCGCTAAATAAGTGATAATACCTGCAAAATATCCGGCAAGAGCTGGTAGACTGATTCTCCTTAAATACCAACCAAATGTCACTTTTTCCATCCCCATGTAGACAATTCCAGCAGCAGATCCAATGATCAGGATGCTCCCTCCAGTCCCTGCGCAATAGGCGATAAGTTGCCAAAAGTAGTGATCAGTTGGAAATTGCTCTAAAGAATACATCCCAATTGCCGCCGCAACGAGTGGAACATTATCGACAATTGCTGAGGCAAGACCGATTGCCGTCGCAATCATCGATGTATTGGCCACATGGGTCTCTAGCCACATCGCGAGTTTATGCAACATGCCGCTTACCTCTAATGCATCGATAGCAAGTAAGATCCCAACAAAAAAAAGCAGGCCGGAAATATCGAGCCGACTTAAAATGGAGGAAACCCGAAGGTGAGACTTTTCTTCATTCCCCCTTAAGATAATATCAGTTGCAATCCAAAGCATGCTTAAGCCCAAAAATACCCCCATAAATGGGGGAAGGCCTGTGACCACCTTAAAGATGGGGACAAAAATTAAGGCAGCAACACCAAAAAATAGGATTGTATTGGCCACCTTATCTTTAGGCTGTAGCTTTTTACTTTCTTCATCTTGCATAGGCTGCATCTCGCCCTTACAAAAAAAGGCAAGGCAAAAGCAAGCGACAAAGCAAGAGATCACACTTGGTAAAAACAAATCGCGCATAATGGGAACTGTTGTAATCTGCCCTCCAATCCATAGCATCGTCGTCGTCACATCGCCAATTGGGGTCCATGCCCCTCCGGCATTAGCTGCAATGACCACAGCTGCCCCCATGATCCAACGATCTTGTCTTTCCTTGACGAGTCTACTAAGCAACGTCACCATCACAATCGTCGTCGTTAAATTATCAAGGACAGAGGAAAGACAAAAGGCAATCAGCGATATGAGCAACAACATTTTTCGTTTAGATTTTATTTTCAGCCCTTCTGAAAGGGATGCAAAACCCTGGTGAGCGCTTATGATTTCCACGATCGTCATGGCACCTAAAAGAAAGAAGACCACTTGACTTACCCCCGAAAGTCGATCTGCAAGACATACATGGGAGTCTCCGCAGCTTTCAGGAAAATGGTGATACTGAATCACCCAACAAGAAATTCCCGTTAAAAGGGCAATTGTTGCCTTATCAATTCTGATGAAATGCTCTAAGCTTATGCAAAGGTAGCCAACAATAAAGATTGCCACCATGGCGATGTCGTGTAAGTCCACTTAAAATACCTTATATCCCTTCTTGCAAAATATCGTGTAATCGAATAATTCCTACCACTTTTCTCTCATCACTTACGACCGCGAGCACAGAAATTGGGCGCTTAGCATCCCCTTCCATGATCGCAAGCGCCTCCGTTGCGAGAACGCTTGCTTCAATGCAGCGAGGCTCTTTTGACATAAGCCCCTCAAGCGTCATTTGAAGAGCATTTGGTCCATACTTTTGAAGAGAGCGTCTTAAGTCGCCATCAGTAAAGATGCCAAGCAGCCTTTTTTCTTTATCGACCACGAGCACGCAGCCACATTTTTTATTGGAAAGCTCAACTAATGTGTTAAAAAGTTTATCGTCTCCAAGCGCAAGTGGGATGTCGCTTTCAACTAACATTAAGTCTTTTACACGGCATATGAGGCGCCTGCCAATTCTTCCTGCCGGATGATTTTTGGCGTAGTCATCTAAGCTAAACCCCCTCTCGTTCATCAACGCGATCGCTAAGACATCTCCAAAAATCATCTGCGAAATCACCGATGTCGTCGGAACTAAATCAAAGGGGCAAAGCTCTTTGGCAAGAGGAAGGGTAATAGAGAGATCGCTTACTTTCGATAGACGGCTATTAGGGCAGCTCACGATAGAAACGAGCTTAACCCCTTTATGCCTTAAAAAGGGGACAAGTTGCAAAAGTTCACTCGTCTCACCGCTTTTACTCATCATGACAAAGACATCATCTTTTGTCGCGATCCCAATATCGCCGTGCAGCGCGTTCATCGGGGAGACATACAAGGCCCTTGTTCCTGTAGAAGTTAGGGTCATTGCAAACTTTTCTGCCACAAACCCACTTTTTCCAACGCCTGTAACAAGAATCATGCCGCGGCACTCTTTTAATACACTCAATAGTTGCGTTGCCTCTTCCATATTGAGTCTTTCAAAAAAGTCGTTGAGAAGAGATCTCCCTTCATTAAAAAGTGCGCGTAATTGCCCACCTATACTTTTTTTTTCTTCAGCTAGTTTCATTGCCAAAGATTGTAACCGAACAAATCCTTTAAATTCAAGAGGTCTATTTTTGGAAAAAATTAAATTTGCAAGTATTGAGTTTTTCTGGTCTGATTATAAAAAACGATCTTGATACAGGAGCCAATATGAAAAGGGCAATCTTTTATTCGCTAGTCTGCTTTTACTCCCTCTTAAATCTACAGCTTTCAGCGGCATGGACCCCCCCTGTGACATTATCTCAAGATATATCCAAATCCCCTATTTTTATGAACCAATACCCGGGGAAAATAGCTGTTGACAGCCGTGGCAATGGTTTTGCTGTTTGGAGCTTCTTCAATGGATCTTTTGCCGTTATTCAAGCCGGTACACTGCCAAAAAATGCATTGGAATGGCAAAAGAGCACGCTCTCACAAGATGGGCATAATGCCTTTTTGCCGGAATTGGCGGTGAATCCCCAAGGCCAAGCAATAGCTGTTTGGGCAAGATTTAACGGCACACATCACGTCATTCAAGCTTCTACATTCACTAAAATAGATCATTGCGATAAACCCAATCGCTCTTCTGAATGGATGGCAACAGCTGATCTCTCTCCTCCTGGAGTTGATGCCATCATCCCCCAAGTTGCAATTGACAATGAAGGCAATGCCATAGCTGTTTGGATCGCGAAAATTGGCGATGCAGCCATTGTCCAAAGTGCGACCCTTAGCAAAGGTGCAACGAATTGGACTTTGACAGGCAATCTCTCACCGGTAGATCAAACGTCTTATGACGCCCAAATTGCAATAGATGCATCGGGAAAAGCCTATGCCGTCTGGACAAACTTTTTTGATGCAAATAATATCATCATCCAAGGAGCGCTACTTCCAAAAGGCTCTCTTACTTGGACGCATACCTCCAATTTATCTCCAAGTGCTCAAGCCTCATTTGGACCTAACCTCGCAGTTAACCCTTCAGGCTTTGCAGTGACTGTTTGGACACAAAGAGATGGGTCTTCTGTTTTAGTGAATTCAGCATCTCTTGCATCGGGAGAAACACTATGGCAACTTGCAGGCAATACTGTCTCAGTGCCAGGTCAATCTTCTTTTTCTGCTGAAGTCACTTTTAATCCAGAGGGCATTGCCGTCGCAATTTGGAATGGGGGAGTTGATCCGGAATCAATTATTCAAACCGCCAATTTCAACGCCCAAACCAATCAATGGATCGGTCACCAAGACATTTCCACAAATGAAGTGTTTGCAAGTGCGCCTCAAATCTCCTTTAATCCAAATGGAAACGCATTAGCTGTGTGGACAGCTTTAACAGACACTCACTTAATTATTCAATCAGCCGGATTTTATAAGAATGGCAGTATATGGAAACCTTTGCCTAATATTTCAGGAACAGATTCTGACTTTTTTAGCACCTATCCTCGCCTTGCTTTCGATCCCTTAGGAAATGGCATTGCCATTTGGCAAGACGTCTCAAATAGTGTAGATAAGATTCAAGTGTCTAACGGCCTTGGCTTCTTTGGGCCTACTCCTCCCTTGCAGTTTAAGGGGATTGTCATCAAAAATAGATTTGCCACACAAACAGATATCATTCATGTTCTATCGTGGAAAGCAAGTCAGGATACGCTGACAAAGGGATATCGGCTCTATGAAGGCAGCCGCCAGGTCTCTGAAAGTATCGCTTCTAATACTCAAACAGACTATTCCTTACAGCTGCACGGAAGAAAGAAACACAAAAAATATACCTACACCTTAGTTGGATTTTATCCCGATGGGTCGGAAAGCACCCCATCAATTGTGTCCTTGCCATAAACCTATAAAGATTTTTAGCCTAAAACTAGTTATCACGATTAAACCTCTTGCATAATTCGCTAATGATCTAGTGTACCAAGAAATGCTACGTACGCGGCAGCGTCCATTAACGCATCATATTCGGCTGAACTTGAAGGATGCACTTTATACAACCAAGTATCATATGGAGCATTATTGACTGCTTCCGGCTGATCGTGTGGTACAGAGTTAACCTCCACTATCATTCCTGAAATCGGAGTATATAAGTCTGAAGCCGTCTTTACAGACTCTATCGTACCTACTGAATTCGCCTGCGCTATTTGAGTCCCTGGTGAAACGTAGACGTCTACTAACGTCACATCCGTCAACTGTTCTTGCGCAAACTCTGTCATTCCCACTTGGAAATTCGCACCGTCCTGTTTCACCCATTCATGGTCTTTGCTATAACGACGATCACTTGGAATGTTCGTAGAAGCAATATTTTTTGTGCACTTTGCCTTAACAGCGGGAGGATGCAGAGGGGTTTTTGCAGCCTGTACACTAGAGCTAAGGCCCATTGCACAGCCGATTAAACTCACCATCGCAATTTTTTGAAAATCTAGTCGCTTCATTGTAGGTACTCCTTATTTGATACACTTAATTTGATACACTTTCGTTATAAAGTCAATACCAACACTTATCATCCATCCTATCAAACTCCTTCCAAACTTCGATTGCCTCTTCGCGTAGAAGTTTTGTGAAGGTAATCGTTCTATCTTTTGGATCTTTTCTCAACTCAGATAAAATGTCGACGTCAATAAAATTGCCATACTTTAAGGCATCTTGAACTGTTGAGGCGTAGTAAATATGTCGAATATGCGCCCAATAAGCAGCAGAAAGACACATGGGGCAGCATTCAGCACTTGTATAAAGATCGCACCCTTCTAAATGGGGAGAGTGCATATATTGGCAAGCATTGCGAATGGCCTCCATTTCCGCATGCCATGTCGGATCGCAATGTTTAATGACTTGGTTATACCCTTCAGCAATGATTTTACCATCTTTGACGATGACGGCGCCAAAGGGGCCTCCTGACTTTTCGATCAAAGAGCCGTGTTTGCTTAACTCAATTGCTCGTCTCATGTGGGCATTGTGATTGTCTTCCATATTCGTATCCTTATATACCAAAATTCTTTAGTTTGGTAGGATCACAATAAAAAGGCAAGGACTCATGACACACTCTATTATGACACACTCTATCCCAATTACCATTGCAGAAGGCGATGGCATCGGCCCAGAAATCATGCAAGCGACCCTTGACATCCTTAAGGCGACAGGCGCACCCTTGGATATCACAAAAATAGAAATCGGGGAAAAGGCCTATCTAAAGGGAGAGATGAGTGGGATCCACCAGGAGTCATGGGAGATCATCAAATCGGGCAAGGGATTTCTTAAAGCGCCTATCACAACTCCACAAGGAGGGGGATATAAAAGTCTGAATGTAACCATTAGGGGAGCGCTTGGCCTTTATGCGAACGTTAGGCCTTGTGTCTCCTACGCTCCCTTTGTTGAAACTAAACACCCTAAAATCGATGTTGTCATCATCCGGGAAAATGAAGAAGATCTTTATATGGGCATTGAATATAGGCATACTCCTCAGTGGGTTCAAGCTATAAAAGCGATGACAACAAAGGGATGTGAAAAAATCATCCGTTACGCCTTTGAATATGCCAAGGCAACGGGTAGAAAAAAGGTTAGCTGCTTTACTAAAGATAATATTTTAAAGCTATCTGATGGTCTTTTCCATCGAACATTTGATGATATTGCCAAGGAATATGAAGAGATAGAAAATGAGCATTGGATCATCGACATCGGCAGCGCAAAGCTTGCCAATAAGCCCGCAGATTTTGATGTCGTTGTCCTTCCCAATCTCTATGGGGACATTCTTTCAGACGTTGCCGCTGAAATTGCAGGCTCAGTTGGGCTTGCCGGATCTGCTAATATCGGCACAAAAGGGGCTATGTTTGAAGCCATTCACGGCTCGGCGCCGCGAAGGGCTAATCAAAATGTCGCAAACCCATCGGGGCTAATCCTCGCCTCTTCCATGATGATGGCCCATATTGGCCTTCCCGATACAGCATCGCTCATTCACAACGCCTGGCTTGCCACAATAGAGGATGGGATCCATACCTACGATATCTTTAAAGAAGGGATAAGCATAGAAAAAGTGGGAACAAAAGAATTTGCCAAGGCCGTCATCAAACGTTTAGGAAAAAAACCTAAAACTCTTAAAGAAATCCATTACTCTTCTTTAAAAAACGTCGGTCACGTGGAAGAAAAAGTGACAAGCATTAGCTCAAAAAAAGAGCTTGTAGGCGTTGATGTATTCATCCAATCTGAAGAAGACATAGCGAAGATTCAAAGCTGCATATCGGCATTAAAGACCAAAGGGCTAATCCTTTCAAAAATAGCCAATCGAGGCGTGAAAGTTTGGCCGGATCCCAACCATCACCCCAACTACTCAGACAATTGGCGCCTGCGCTTTTTATCTCTGCAAGCTGGCCACCCCATCGCGCATGCCGATATTGTGCAACTACTACACCTAATGGCCGAAGCAAAGATCGACTTTACGCAGGTGCAAGCACTTTGCACTTTCGACGGCAAAGCAGGCTATAGCGAATAGACTTAAGAGGCTGACAATAAATCTCCGCGGGTCGCCTTTTGGCCCTTTTTCCGCATCTCGGGCGTCTGTTGCAAATTCCCTACTCTCAAGAGTATGTGAATTTGCAACAGACGTCGATCTGCAAAAAAATGGCTCAAAATTCGACCTCCCGGAGATCTATTGTCAGCCTCTAAAGCGTGCTTTTTAATAGATCTTTGATGTGAGCGATAAAGCCTGACCACTCTGTATTGCCTTGAACAAGCTGCAGGCGCATTTTGACCCACACAATGGGAAGAGGAAGCTTTAAGTCTTTATCGATTTTGACTTTGTCTTTCTCGGTGCAAACCAAAAATTGCGCTCCCTTATCCTTACAATGGGCGGCAAATATTTCCAGCTGCCCTTTTTTAAAGCGCTTATGATCAGGCGCTGCAATGGAGGCGATCATCTCAGCGCCCATTTCGGTTACGGTATGCTGAAAATATTCAGGATTGGCGATCGCAGAAAAGATGCCGACCTTTTGCCCATGGATAGAAACTTCCCTTTCTGTCGCAACGTCCCGTATTCCAATTACCGCCATCTTTGTGCCGATAATGGGCGCTTTGCTGTAGCGGGAAAGCTCCCCTTTGACATCTTGAAACCTCTTATCGCATTTCACATGGTTTAAAATGATAAGATCGGCCCTCTTAAGGGAGGAGGCCCCCTCTCTTAAAAACCCAAAAGGAAAAAAGCGCCCTTGACCAAAGGGATCGGAAATGTCCATGACGACGATTTCCTTGTCGCGCGCCAAATGGCGATGCTGCATCCCATCATCTAATAATATCAGCTGAGCGCCAGCTTTTGCTGCCATATCTGCTCCCTTGTGGCGGCTTGCGCCAACGATGACATGCGCTTTAGGAATATTTTGGGCAAGTAAATAGGGCTCATCGCCGCAAAATGCCGCAGACTGCAAAGGCCCATCTCCTGCCGATAAGACCACTGGCATTGCAAGCTTTTCAGCTTGAGAGCGATACCCCCTTGATAAAATGGCGATAGAAAATTCATCGCAAAACTCTTTGGCAATCATTAGCGTTGCAGGAGTTTTACCGGTGCCTCCTACGACAATGTTGCCAATACTGATGACAACCGGAACCGGTGGTGAATAACTTCTAATCCATCCATAATCAAATGCAAAATTGCGCAACGTCATCCCTAAGCGATAGGGAATGCTGATGATATAAAGAAGCGCCTTCACGCAAGAGGGAACCATCCCCCTTTTTTTTCCCTTGATCACACCGACTATGTAGTTTTGAAATTGCGTTTTCAAGACTTAAACTACTCCTGCAATGCAGGAAGAAAAAAGGCGATACTCTACCATTTCGATAATTATGTGGATAGCTGCCATGTGCGCTTCTTGAATGCGATCAGATGTGGAAAACCCATCGATTAATAGCTCTGCATCAGCAAAACCCTTTAAAAGTCCTCCTCCTTTACCTAAAAAAGCTATCGTCTTTAAGTTAAGCGTTTTTGCAACTTCAAAAGCTTTGACTATATTTGGCGATTTTCCACTTGTAGTAAGTCCTACAAAGACATCCCCTTCCTTGCCAAAGGCTTCAACACCGCGAGAAAAAATCGACTCATAGCCAATGTCATTGCCAATACATGTGATGGCCCCGGGTTCTGAAAGGGAGATGGCCGGAAGCGCCTTTCTTTTGCCGCGGAAAATGCCTGTTAGCTCTTCAGCAAAATGTGCCCCATCGCAAAGGCTTCCCCCATTACCGGCAATGATCACCTTATTTCCATTGGAAAAACAACTGCTAAGAATCTTTGCCGCCTCTTCCATAAAAGTGATCGCAAAGGGCTCATTTAATTGAGAAACGGCAGCAATGGCGTCTCTCACAGATTTTTGTAAATTCATTTGATCCATAGAGAATACCCAATTTATGTATAAACGAGTACATGGTAGCACAATTTCCGATTATCTCCAACTCTTGAGAGAGATCTAATTAATACTCCTTAAAATATTGCCATTGTGGTATCAAAAACATGCGGGAAAATTCAATTTAAAATGTGAGCGCGGCTTGTAGAAGAGGGTGGAGAATGAAAAAAAGAAAGCAAGATAACGTAGCGCTTGATGCGGAAGAAATTGATCTTTTGCACTCTTTTGAAAAAGGTGAATGGAAAACTGTTTCTGATAAAGAAAAAGATTTACCCAAAATAAATCCATATACAGGAGAATCTGATGAAAGCGATCGTCATTGAAGAATTTGGGGGCCCTGAAAAATTAACATTTAAAGATGTGCAAACACCAAAGCCCCTAAAAAACGAGGTGCTTGTCAAAGTGAAATATGCGGGAGTCAATCCTGTCGATTGGAAGATTAGAGAGGGGCTTTTGGCGAGTCGATTGCCCCATGAATTTCCAATTATTCTCGGATGGGACGTCGCCGGAACAATTGCCGAGGTCGGAAAAGAAGTAAGTGACTTAAAAGTTGGAGATGAAGTCTATTCCTATGCCAGAAAGCCCACCGTCAAATGGGGCACTTACGCAGAATATGTCGCAATAGATGCTAAAAATGTCGTTTTGAAACCTAGATCCATTTCCTTTGCCGAATCAGCTGCAATCCCCCTTAGCGGTTTAACTGCTTGGCAAGCTCTCTTTGATGTCGCACATTTGCAACAAGGAGAAACCATCTTAATCTTAGGGGGTAGTGGCGGTGTCGGCTCTTTAGCGATTCAGTTTGCAAAAGTCGCCAACGCGAAAGTTATCGCCACAGCCAGCCCCAAAAAACACTCCTATATTAAAGCCTTAGGTGTAGATCTGGCAATCGATCATACGGCAAATGTACTAGAGCAGGTGCGTTCCTTTAGCCAAGAAGGTGTCGATGTGGTGTTTGATTGTTTTGGGAAAGAGGCCTTTACAAATGGCTTAAAAGCCCTTAAAAAAGGGGGAAGGATAGTAAGCATTTTAGAACATCTAGACCCAGCTGTTGCACAAAACCTTGGGATTACCGCAAGCTATCTTTTTGTCACTCCAAACGGCGCCCAACTGAAACAAATTGCAGAACTGATCGATGCAAAAAAAGTTATTCAACAGCCAGTTGAAGCAATCCCCCTTCACGAGGCTCATATCGCACAAGAAAAATTGCGAAGCGGCAGTATCACAGGAAAGCTTGTTTTACAGGTTTGATGGCTCAGAAATTTATCTTCTATTCTTGGCGGGAATAGCTGACCATCGACTGAATCAACCATAAACTCAATTGCAGCTTTGTGATTTAGGATCATTTGGGCTTCCATGCTGTCTTTCCCTTCCGTTATCTCTCCTAATTCTAGCAAGCGCTCTGTTTCTAACAAAGAATAGGTATTTCCCTCCAGTCGACTGGAGTTCCATGACAATCTGCGATGTAGATTGCGTAGCAAAAAGCTATTCCAATTTCAATTTATGGCACGGTGATGGCATCTAATTTTTTTGGACAAATCTTTCGGATCACAACATTTGGTGAGTCTCATGGGCCTTGCATCGGTGTGGTCATTGATGGCTGCCCTGCAGGACTAAGCTTAAGCTGCCAAGACATCGATGAGGAGCTTTCAAAAAGAGCGCCCGGGAAAAACAGCTATACAACACAGCGCAAAGAAGCTGACACTGCTGAAATTCTCTCAGGTGTTTTTGAAGGGAAAACAACGGGGGTGCCTATTGCCATTGTGATCCAAAATAAAGATGCCGATAGTACAAGCTATGAAACAATCAAAAATCTCTATCGTCCAGGCCATGCGAATTTTACCTATCTTGCAAAGTACGGCTGCTTTGATTACCGAGGTGGTGGCAAAGCCTCTGGAAGAGAAACCGCCGCAAGAGTTGCAGCTGGCGCTGTGGCTAAAAAATTGCTGAAGCATTTCCAAATCGAGTGCGTGGCCTTTATTTCAGAAATTGGCGGCATTCCAATTCTTACCCCAAACTTAGATCTTGCAACCTTGCGACAAAAAACCCATGCAAGCCCCATCTTTTGTCCTGATGAGATAGCTGAAAAGAAGATATGTCAAAAAATCAGCGAAATCAAAGAGGCCGGCGATTCTTTGGGCGGCGTTATATCGTGCGTTGCGTCAGTGCCAATAGGCCTTGGAGACCCAGTGTATGACAAACTAGAGGCAAAACTTGCTTGCGCCATGCTCTCAATCCCCGCAAGCAAAGGATTTGAAATAGGCGCCGGGCTTGAAGCTGCAAAAATGCTTGGATCTGAGCATAATGACACATTTGAGGACAGAACACGCACTAAGACCAACATCGCAGGGGGCACTTTGGGTGGAATCTCGACGGGCTCTCCCCTATTTTTTCGCACCGCCTTTAAGCCCACATCGAGCATCAAAAAACCGCAGCAGACAGTGAGTTTGCAGGGAGAAAAAGTGACATTTCAACTACCAGAATCGGCTCGTCACGATCCGTGCTTGTGCATAAGAGCAGTGCCTGTTGTCGAAGCAATGACAGCTCTTGTCCTTGTGGATGCTTTGCTTATGAAGAGAAATGCCAAATTATGAGGTGATTTATGGCATCTTTAGAAGCTAGGTAAAATCAATCGTATCGCAGATAGCTCAATGATTGCTGAGATCAGACGCTTGAAGGAGCATACCTCATTTGACCAACTTCCTGACCTTGGAACTGATCCTGATGCCCTCGATATGGATCTAATGGGAAAACTATTCGCTGCTGTTCACAAGACTTGTACCAAATCTACTGCTCGGTCGCTAGAACTCATCGTGGACTATCGAAATACTCCACGTCCTACGAAAGGCGCTTTACTGCTGTTTGGCAAGAACCGCGATGAATTGTTTCCTGATCCACTTATTCGCCTTATCCGCTTTAAGGGAACCACAAAATCGACTGCCATTGACCATGCCGATATCAAAAGCCCTCTCACTATTGCAATTGATGAAGTTCTGGCCTTTATCAGGCGCAATACTTCCATGAAAGCCATTATTCGATCTCCTCGTAGAGAAGACATCCCTGAATACCCAACAGAAGTCGTCCGAGAGGCTGTCATCAACACCATCCTTCACTCCGACTATTCCACTATGCGCTCTTGCATCCAAGTGGCAATTTTCGAGGACCGTATGGAGATCACTAACCCAGGACCACTACCTCTAGGTCTGAGCCTGGAAACCGCGTTGTCAGGAATTTCCCAATTGCGTAATAAAGTACTCGGACGAGTATTCCGGGAGCTTGGGCTCATAGAACAGTGGGGCTCCGGGCTTCAACGTATGTTTGAAAGCTGCGTCCAACGACAGCTTCCCCCTCCCAAATTCCAAGAACTAGACCTGTTTTTCAGAGTAACCCTCTATCCGATGGCAGTACAACCAAAACCAGAGCTGCCCTGGCATGCCTTACTATTTTCATACATTCGCCAACATAGTAAAATCTCCGTTACAGAAGCCACAAAGCTATGGAAAGTAAGCAGCAGAACATCGACAGCAAGACTGAAAATGCTATGCCAAGAAGGGGCACTCATGGCGCTTTCCAAAGGCCCCTTTGACCCTCATAAAGTATTTATTTTACCTAAAGGACACTGAAACCTGGCCAGTTGAACCCTGAAGAACCCTGAAGCTACACTCTTCAGGGTTCCCCGCTCAAAACAATTTCGGGGCATTTTAAAAATGTCAAGGGGTAGGTTGACTAGCAATTTCTTAAATTGTAATAATGAATACAGAATCAAATAAGTGCAAACATTTCTACCATGAATAAATGGTTCATATCGGATACTCATTTCTCTCATGCAAATATCATCCGTTATGCTGGACGGCCTTTTCAATCTGTCGATGAAATGAATGAGAAACTGATCGAGCATTGGAATGCTCATATCGAACCACAAGATACAGTCTTTTTCTTGGGCGATTTTGGTTTAGGCCCAACAGACTTTCTTGCCAGCCTTTGCTCAACATTGCATGGCCAAAAGATTTGCATTCGAGGCAATCATGATGGAACCCCTGCTAAAATGCATACAATTGGATTTACGCTTGTCCTAGAATCAGCTTTCATCAAGATTGGCCGCCACCAAGTCGAACTTGTTCACATCCCCAGCCAGCCAGCGCCCTCACATTTTCAACTCCATGGTCATGTCCATGAGAAGAGGCCAAATAAGCTGATTGATCGGCAGCTTAATCTTTCTGTTGAAGTCTGGGAATATAAACCTGTTTCTGAGAAGACGATTATGGCCATTTTAGATCGAGCTGATTCGTCTTCTGTAATAGCTTCCAATATTTCCTAAGATATTCACTGTAGACGAAATCCTTCGAATGCAAAATTCTTATAAAAATTGTTTGTATAAAACTCGCTGTCTTGCAAAACTATTTTGTCAATCCCAAAGGAGGAAACATGTCAGTATCAAACCTCAAAGCTGCAGTTACCGGAAAACCATCTCTTTTGCCCACACACACTGAACCTGCCCCCTCTACACCTCCTCACTCCTTACTGAAAGCCGCATTGATCGGAGGGTCTGCATTACTTAGTGCAGCCGGAATTTATTGCGCTAGCAAAATGTTGGGTAGTAGTGGTGTGGAGCATGCACTCACCGCAGAAAAAGTAGACAAGGTTGGCTTGGATATTTCGCATATCGGGATACAGACTAGAGGCTTGCCGACTGTGATACCTGTTCCCAACCAGCAGGCAAACCCTGGCTCTTTATATCAAAGTGTGGCACATACGTTTTTTACGAGCCCCGAATTGGTTGGATATACAGTCACACAAAGTCCAAAATGGTTAAAGCTCAAGCCAGATCCCCAACAGATATCCATCTACAATGCCGATCGGTACTCTACTGGAGTCCAAGTTGTAGGAAGTATTGCATATATAATTGGTTCGCTTGGGCTACAAATTATTAACATTACTAATCCGACTTCCCCTACCGCTTTAGGAATTTATACAGTTAATTACATAACCGCGGTCCAAATTGCAGGAAGTCATGCATTTTTAGCAGCTGAAACCAATGGCCTGCTAATCATTGACATCAGTAATCCAAGAGTACCTGCTTTGCTTGGGAGTTATCATACTTCTGGAGCTGCTATGGCAGTCCAAGTCCTGGGCAATACTGCTTATGTGGCAGCTGATACAAGTGGACTACAAATCATTGACATCACTAATCCAAGGGCACCTGCTCTGCTTGGGAGTTATGATACTCCTGGACAGGCCGAGGGAGTCCAAGTTCTAGGCAATACTGCATATGTAGCTGATGGGACAAGTGGACTACAAATCATTGACGTCAGCAATCCAAGAGCACCCGTTTTACTTGGAAGTTATCATGCTCAAGGATATGATGCCTCTGCCTCCGCAGTCCAAATATACAAAACTTCTGTAGGGGGCACGATTTATGCGTATGTGGCGGAGAACGTAGGTGGATTACAAATCCTTTACTGCAATAACCCGAAAGCAATTACACTTGTTGGGAATTATAGCACACCTGGAGGCAGTATTTACGCAGTCCAAGCTGTACAATCTTTCCAATCTGCACAATCTTCTGGATGGCTTCCTCCTGTGTATATACTAAATGGCGTTGTTTTACAATATCTTAGCTTAGTATACGGCAGCGTATTTCAACCAATGCTTATTTGGTCTTATCAAGACCTTTATCATCCTCAAGGATTCCAGATCATAGGGAGTACGGCATATGTGACAGATCTCAATGGCTTCCACATCCTAGATCTCAATGCAATCTCATTTTATGGAACTCCACGCACAACTGACCAAGGAGACTTTACCGTTATTTTAAATGGCACTACCTCCCAAGGCACAGCACCCATTTCTTTTAAGCTACGTGTTGGACATCCCCCATCTATCATCCTCGCTATTTCACAAGTCTTAGCCAAACTGAGCCAACCCCTGAACTACACATTTGACCCGAGTATATTTTTTGATCAAGACGATCAACCGCAATTGATCTATTCCGTAACTCCTTTACCCGCATGGCTGAAATTCAATCCTTCTACTCGGCTGTTATCAGGTACGCCTGGAATAAGTGATATCGCAACCCTCTCGCTTTATTATTCAGCTAATGACACCTATTTTCTGCCTTCTCGCATCCCATTTTCTCTAAAAGTCGAAGCACCACCCGTTCTCAACACTCCTTTGCCAGACATTACCCAATTTAGGAACACCTTATTTAACCTGTACATCCCCGTAAACACCTTTACCGATCCAAATATGGACGACATACTCACCTATTCAGCAGGCTCACTTCCAGCATGGCTTAAGCTGAGTAGTAACGGCTTTTTTACCGGTACGCCACCTACCTTAGGAAAGTTTAATATCACAATCTTTGCAAATGATGGTTTTGGAGGGAGTGCAGCAGATTCGTTTGGTTTACTGATCACAGATCCATTACAATCTCTGCCTGTAGTTGCGGGTGGCAAAGCAACTTACCAAGTGCCTGACACTGCTTTTGCAAATGTGGGGACTATCACAAACTACGCAGGCACAATGGCTGGCGGAAGCCCACTACCCAGTTGGATTCAATTTGATGCCACAACAAGAATCTTTACCGCCACTCCACAAGTTGGTCTTACTTCCACGCTTCAATTGCAGGTGTCCGCAACAAATACGCTCGGTGAGGTGTTTGACCAAGTGTTTGCAATGAACATAGCTCCCAATTTTTCTCCTGTTTATAAAAACCCAATTTCTGCTCAGCAAGCAAGTGTCGGTGTTGATTTTAACTACGCAATGCCAGACAACGTGTTTGAAGATCCCAATGGCGACCAGTTCAATCGTTTAACTTATGAGGCAACTGGATTGCCTTCATGGTTAAAATTCGATAAGACACGCCGGGTATTTTCTGGGAAACCGACACGTGCTGATACCAATACCTTTGCAGTGCGAACAGAAACGATTGCTGTGATCGCAAATAACGGACAAACAACTGCTACTGGCACGTTCAACATCGCTGTCTCTGGAGAATCCTATGGAGCTTTAGCTATTAAAATTATTGCGCCACTTGTGAGTACACCAGCTACTCTTTGGGGATTTTATAAAAAACGAGCGCTGCTTTTAAATCAGATACACAAAAAGAAATACACCAAAGCAAAGATTACTGTGATGTCAGGAGCAGAATTTCATTATCAATTTTCTTGCAATCCAGAAAAAATTCAAGATGTAACGGTTAGCAAGATTTCTAAAATTGGACTGACCACCAAAATCTACAGCAAAGTGGATGGATCGAGATTTTTCTGCCGTAAAGAAGTCAAAAATTGGGTGGTGCTTCCAAACCATCTTCCTCATTGGCTAAGTTATGATGAAAATTCTGCACAATTATATGCAGAAAAAGCCGGTTCAGCAAGTAGCATCGGCACAATGCGCATCGAAGCTGTCGACGATGCTGGGATTATTTTAGAGCAGTTTGATCTTGAAGTGGTGAATCATGCACTGGAGCCTGCTCTACAAGCAGAACACCATCTGGACCACTCTGCTTGGTCTGATGCAACAGATACAATTCCACTAACAACCATGGGAGAACATTCTCTTCCAATGATTGACGAAATGGGATTAGCTGAAGGCGTCGCATCAGAACTAGTATTGGTTGAGTAAGAGAGCCAAAAGCAGAATATTACTAAGTAAAAGGAATCAAAACATGCCAGTGTCAAACCTTAAAGCTGCAGTTACCGGAAAGCAACCTCTTTTGCCACTGCAGACTGAGCCTACTTCGACTCCTCCTAAGTCCACTCTTAAAGCAGTCTTCATCAGCGCCGCCACTCTCCTTGGTGCAGCCGGATTCTATTGTGCTAGCAAAGTGTTGGGTAGTAGTGGTGTGGAGCATGCTCTCACTGCAGAAAAAGTAGACAAGGTTGGCTTGGATATTTCTCATATTGGGATACAGACTAGAGGCATTACACCAACAACAACGCCTTTTGCAAATCAACAGGCAAACCCAGGATCTTTATACCAAAGTGTAGGTCATGCATTTTTTACGAGTAATGAATGGGTTCTGCACAGAGTTTCACCATATGCCCCAAGTTGGGTCAGTTGTCAATCGTACCCCTTGTTAGTCTCTAGTTGTTTGATTACAATAGGCTCTGCCATCCCGTTTCCCCAAGTCCTGCAAGTCGCAGGAAATATCGCATTTATAGCGGATGAGACTAGCGGACTTCAACTCATTAACGTCACAAATCCGAAAAAACTCATTGTGATGCAGCCTTACAATACTGCCGTGGGATCTACCAATGGAGTCCAAGTCGTAGGAAAGACTGCGTATGTGGTGGGGGCACTTGGTTTACAAATCTTGGACATCAGCAATCCAAGTACCCCTGCTCCTTTAGTCTCTTATCCCATTGCTGGCGGCGTCTTTGCAATTCAAGTCGTAGGAAAGACTGCCTATGTGTTGAATAGCACCGCTTTAAAAATCATTAATATCGGCAATCCAAATATCCCCACTTCTTTAGGCTCTTATCCTATTCCTGGAGGGCCCGTTGCAGTTCAAGTCACAGGAACCACTGCATTTGTAACAGATGTGAGTAATGGGTTACAAATCATTAACATTGCGAACCCGCATTCCCCCGCCCTTTTCATAACTTATCCTCTTGTGGGAGCTCTTGGAATTCAAGTCGTAGGAAAGATTGCATTTGTAACGACTGGAAATGTATTACAATTCATTGATATCACCACTGTGAGCTCCCCCATTCTTCTCGGGTCTTGTACAGTTCCTTATTCCTTTCCCATTCAAGTTATAAAACCAGTAGCGTTAAGTGCGACTCAGTTTATTGTGTATGCCGGTGGAACGTCGTCCTTATCCATCATTGTCGTTAGTGATGAGGGTTGCATGGAGGATCTTTGTTGCAATGCCTTCCAATTCAATAATATTCCTGCTTATGCAATCCAAGTGATAAACTCTACTGCATATGTGGCTACTTCGGACCCTCTATCACAGATCAACAGCTTTCAAATTCTAAACCTCAATGCAATCACACTTTCTGGTACTCCGAGCATATCTGACCAAGGAGATTTTGACATTGAAATATTGGGAACGACCTCTCAAGGTTCGATTGTAAGCTCATTTCATCTACGCGTCGGCCACCCCCCATCCATCATCCTTGCTATTCCTCAGGTCATAGCCAAACTCAATCAAAACCTGAACTACACATTTGACTCCAGTACTTTTTTTGACAACTATAATCCACTTATTTATTCCGTTACTCCGCTACCTGCATGGTGTCGTTTTAATTCTTACACACAAACCTTATCAGGTACACCGAAAGTCACCGATATCGCAACACTTTCCCTTAATTACCTGGCTAATAACACTTATTTTCCCCCTTCTCGCATTCCTTTTCAACTAAAAGTGGAAGCTCCCCCTGTGCTCGTAACCCCCCTGAAAGATAAGGCCTACCCACGAAATACTTTATTTAATTTCAATTTACCTCAAAACACATTCATTGATCCAAATAACGATACACTCATCTATTCCACTTCTTCACTTCCATCATGGCTCACTTGTAGCAACAACGGTTTTTGCACCGGCACGTCCACTTTAGGGAAGTTCAATATTACACTCATTGCCAATGATGGTTTTGGTGGCACAGCTTCTGCTTCTTTTCGTTTGCTCGTCACAGAACAATTGCCTTCTATGTTGGCGGTTGCTGGCAGCAAAGCAACTTATAAAATCCCTAATTCTGCTTTTGCAAATATCGGCGGCAACATCACAAAATATTCTAGTACTCAAGCAGATGGCACTCCACTACCAAGTTGGCTACAATTTGACAATGCCACACAAATCTTTACAGCTGTTCCCCCAGAGAGCTTCTCTATTTTACAACTACAGGTGTCTGCTACCAATACCTTACACGAGACGTTTAGCCAAGTATTTGATATCAATGTTGCTAACAGCTTTTCCCCCGTCTATAAAAATCCTATTTCTGATCAGCAAGCAAACGTCGGGGTTCTTTTTAACTACACAATGCCAAACAACGTGTTTGAAGATCCCAATGATCCCAATGGCAACAATTTTAACCGCTTAACTTACGAAGCAATCGGATTACCTTCATGGTTAACGTTCTATAAGATGCGCAGAGAATTTTCTGGAATCCCCACACGTGCTGATACAAATACCTTTGCTGTGAGAACAACAACAATCTCCGTGGTGGCAAATAATGGGCAAGTAAATGGTACAGGCAAGTTTAACATTGCTGTTTCAGGAGAATCTTATGGGGCTTTAGCTATTAAAATTATTGCACCACTTGTGAGTACACCAGCTACTCTTTGGGGCTTTTATAAAAAAAGGGCTGTGCTTTTAAACCTGATGCATAAAAAGAAATACACCAAAGACAATGTCACTTTGGTTCCTGGACAACCACTAACCTATCAATTCTCTTGTGATTCGCACAAAATTTCTGAGGTAGTACTCCAGAGGATTGCCACAGTCGGGTGCAAAACCAGAATCTATCATACACTGGGAATGAAAAACTGGACTAAAGTACCAGATACGTCAAACTGGATTATGTTTAATGCAGGTGCTGGAACGGTGAGTTCAATAGAAGGAGTGCCCAGTTTAGGTATACTTGGTCCTGTGCGTATCCAGGCAATAGGAAATGCGAATGTAATCTTAGAACAATTCGAAATACAAATTGCAGAAAATAGAGCTGAAACTTTCTTGCAGCCGAATCTAGATCGCACTTCTTGGGATGGCGCCACAGATATGGTTCCCCTCACATCTATGAGACACGGGTTACTTGAGACTGTGTCTGCATCAGAACCAGACGCGACATTAATAGTCGAATATCAGGAAGCATAAAAATACGAAGTATAGGGGTCAAATTATGCCAATATCTAGCCTTAAAGCTGCAGTTACCGGAAAGCAACCTCTTTTACCACTGCAGGCTGAGCCTATTTCAACCCCTCCTAAATCCACTCTTAAAGCAGTCTTCATCAGCGCAGCTACTCTCCTTGGTGCAGCTGGCCTATACTGCGCTAGCAAAGTGTTTGGTAGTAGCGATGTGGAGCATGCACTCACTGCAGCAAAAGTAGACAGGGTTGGCGAGGAGATGGAGAAAGTTAAGAAGGTGTCAATCGGATGGAGGATGCTCATCGCCCGCATTTACGAAGTCGATCCTCTTATTTGTTCAAATTGCGGTAAACAAATCAGAATTATCTCTTTTGTCACCCATTCAGAAGAAATACG
>JABDAE010000021.1 GCA_013289325.1 Chlamydiota bacterium | reverse complement strand
ATGAACATTTTGAGGCAGATGAGGCTTGATCGAAAAATGAAGCTTTAAACTCTGCATTAACAGTGATGGCCTTAACTAATTCCCGCATAAGCGGATGGTGATGTAGGGCTAAGGCCTTTGCACCCTCTTTTAGGTCTTGGACATATCTTTGAAGTTTACTGGTAAAAGTGCTAAGAGGCAATTTTTATATCAAAGCAAGGGAAAATGCGACGCATTTGCGATGCAAATATTGGGAATCGGGAATTTTAAACAGACGCTTAAGATGGGGAAAAGGAACCAAAAGCGACCCGCGACAGGTTGCTGTGCTTACAAAATGCAACAAAAATCTTGACATAAATTAAGTTTATTTTATACAATTCATTTTTATAATATATATATAAATGGTTTTGTTATTATGTTTTCAAGTTTACGTTTTTTGATGCTTGTTTTTGCATGTTCTGTTTGTTGTCATGTATGTTCTCAGACCATTCATTCAAATTCGATGGTAGGTTTTATTGATATTGGAGAAAATCGTGAAAGTTCTGGGAGAAAAATAAAAACCCTCAATCATATCCCTCTTGAGGATGTGTCGGAATTTCAAGAAATTCACATCACACGGTATTGGGGAGAGGAGATCGTCCACGAACTTTATTTTGAACACTATTCCAAGTTAAATTTTCCAAAAAATCTTCATGTGCCAAATTTAAAGAAACTATTTATCGACACAGCGATCATCAAAACGGAAGATCTAGAAGAAATTTCAAAATTAATTCAATTACGCTCTCTCTCCATACATTCCTTTCCAACAAGCCTACCAAGAGATAAAAAAAATGAGCGTACAGAAGGGGACTCTACGAGTTATCTGAATCCTCTTGTAGGACTCACACATCTTGAAGATCTTGATTTAAATTGGTTTAGTTTTCAAGGCGCGGATTTGCGATTTTTAAGCAATCTCCCTCATTTAAAAAAGTTAAGCATCGATCATGGAACCTTTTCCAAAGACAATATAGAGCAGCTATTGTACACACAACTTACTTTAGATGAGCTGACAATCAGAAATAGTAATATCAAAGGGGCTAGCTGGAATATTTTTGCATCAAGCGTTAAGCGATTAATGCTACAGAATTCCAGCATTTCAGCCTCAGATCTTTCAAAAATAGGCGCGCTTGATTATCTAGAACATTTGAATCTTGAGGAGACGAAAGTGAGCGGTCAAAGTATTGGCAAGCTTTTAACTTCACCCAAACTTAAAACGCTTTCTTTAAGCCGAACGAATATGAGAAATGCAGATTTTAGCCAGTTGCCGAGTCTCCTAGAGGAATTAGATCTTAGATATTCAGAGCTTTCTATCGCAAGCTTTCAGACTCTATACTCATTAGTGAATCTAAAAAAATTAAATCTATCTGGGACTCAAAGCGTGAATATCCAAGTTTCAATGATTAAAGCTCTTCAAGAAGCTCTCCCAGATTGTGAAATTTTATATTAAGTCTACGCCCTAATTTGCTCTTCTAAAAGGGCAAGATATTGAAGCGCTCTTTGTTTGGCAGGACAAGTCTCTTGGCTTGTGTAAGTAGGTTTTCTCCAGTCGGGGTATTGCCAATAGATGACGCGCTTACGCAAATAGGCAATGTGTTGAGAGGATAATGGGATGAACGATCCCATCTTTTCTTTTCAAAAGGATAAAGCGCGCCATCTTTTGGTCTGGGTGGTTAAGCGGATAGGCGGTTCTATCTGCCGCATGTCGCAATTCTCTAATCCCTGTTTCCAGCTCATCAGCAAAGCCAAGTAAATTGCCCTCTTTTTTGACCGCCACTTAGATTTTTCCCATTGTGCGCAGAAGTACTCGCTCTGCTTGAACTCCTCCCTTTTCACATCGATACAAATTTTCAAGAGCTTGTACAACTCTTTCCATGGAATGGTCCTTGGTTAATATATCGTCTTCCAAAGCCTACCCATACCGGCCAGACTTTTGTGCAGATGATGCCACTAGAGTTTCTTGATAAGATCTCTGTTTTTGTTCCATCACCTCGAAAACATCGACGTCATTACCATGGTGTGTTTGCTCCCAATAGTCCTCTAAAAAAGTGGACGATTGGGCCAATGGGGTCAGTAGTCTTTCCCCGGAGAAAGACTACTGACCCCATTGTTTTTCCTTTCCTTCGGATTTGGTGGTGTATTTGTTCATTTTTGAGTTTTTATTTTTCTCTTTATTTTAGCACATTTTTGGCTCTGAGTCGACCTATATTGAGGTGTTAAAAAACAGCGCAATTGCGGAGATCAAAAAGAAAACGATTGTGACGATGTAAAAAACTTTGCTGCTGATCTGCTTCAAGAATATTTTGCCCAGAAGTATGCCCACGATCGAGATTAAAATAAATGGAATGGCTTTAATAAAAGTGTCGCCGTTGATGATTCCGGTATAGGTGTAAACGCCGATTTTGGGGATGTTGATGAAGAAACTGGTAAAGGCGTAGGTGCCAATGTAGGCCTCTTTTAACAGTCCTAGACTTACAAATAACGGGCCTTTAACCAGATTACCACTGCCTAAAATTCCTGATAAAAAGCCGTAAATAAATCCAAATAAGGGAACGGATTGGTTGGATTTTTCTTTTTTCTTAGAAAAATGTTTATTAACATCGCTGGCGATGAATAAAATAATCGCAACGGCTATAACTTTTCCAAATAACTCTTCGGGAATGTGACTTAATACCAGAGCACCCAGTATGCCGCCGGGTATGGAAAATAAAATTACGGTTTTTGCAATTTTAAAATTAATGTTCTTCCAAAACATCGTCATCAGGCTGATGTTTTGCACCAGAAAAAAAATGGTAATGATACCGACACTTTCTTTTGATCCAAAATAAATTGCGGCAAGTGGAAGCAGCATCGAGGTGCTCACACCCAGCGCTGCAGAGACGACTGTAATAAGAAAAACGATTGTATAGAAGATGTAACTGTTCTGGATGAGTTCGATTAACATGTTTTAGTTGGTGGTCACTGTGTGAAAACTTTTAGTGCGGCGATTGCGGATTCGCTCCAAGAAAATTTTTCGGCGCGACGGCGGCCACGTTCGATCAACATGTTTCGGACTTGGTCGTTTTCAATCAGACTTACAACTGAGTCGGCGATTTTGCGAGCGTTTTTTGGATCGATTAAAATTCCGGCATCGCCAACTACTTCGGTGAGCGAAGCTACATTGGAACTGATAACCGGACATCCACAGACCATAACTTCCAGAGGAGGAATTCCAAATCCTTCATATAAAGACGGAAAAACAAAAACTGTTGCTAGTGTGTACATTTTTTTTCAAATCCTCTCCGGAAAGATATCCGGGGAATAGCACGTCGTTTTCTAATTTGAACTCTTTAAGACGTTCTTCAATGTGATTATATTTCCAACCTTTTTTTTCGACAATAACTAAGAAGTGTCATCAATTAGATGGTTTGGCTTAATTAATACGACCGATATAACCCCCTCTGTGGGCTCTGTGGTAGTTTAATTACCTTAATGCAACAACACTAAAATTTTTAAGCAGCACCAATTTCGAAAGCAGTCTATGGTCATTATCATGTTTTGACTTAATTGATGACACGTCTAATAGACTTCTATCGAAAGAAGTCTAATGCTCAAGAGTCTGAAAAAAATGCTCCAAAATCGATGATATGCGAGAAAAATTCCTGTTCTTCAAGTTCAGCTGTTACACCGTTGACATGAATGAGCACAGGAAGCACAGAATATCCCCGAGGAATTTTGAGAGCTTTCATTTTTTTGTCCATCTCTTTGATAATTTCGGTCCCAATTCGTTCCCTGTAAAATTTAATTTCACAAAGATAAAGCACATTAAAACGAGTTTGAATCATGTAATCAATCTGCACTCCTGGAGAAAGTTTAGTCCCTTTTTGAAAATAAGGGTTGTCTATGCGAATATCAGCTGGTCGAATATTTAGCAGGTCATGTAATTTATGGCGATTGTTCAACACAAGATTTTCAAATTGCAGACCCATGATACTCGTCCAGCCAACTGGGAGGATATCGCGGTCTTGTAAAATGTTGTGCTTGCTCGGTTCGATATATCGTAGATAAAAGCGCAGGTAATTATCGCAAAGGCGATAATGACTTAATTTTGAAAAACTGTTTGGATTCATCTTATTTGAATCAATTTTCCAGGTATAGTCTCGAGCTATATAACCCGTTTTGACAAGTTCATCGAGATAATCACTGTAAACACCACTTTTTTCCACTCCTAATGATTCAAACATTTTTTTTTGATTCTGAGGACCTTGCATGAGGGACATGATGATTTTTTTGTAAAACGGAGCACGCGAACCGAAAACATCAGAAAAAATACGCTCAAATTCTATGAAGAGAAGTCCTTCCTTACGAAAACAGAGGCGCCGAATATTTTCCTCGGCAGATATCTTCGGATTTATCGATTCCAGATAAAGTGGAACACCACCTGTAATGCTAAGTATTTTAAACTTTTCGGATGGAGCAATATTTTTTTCATAAGGACGCCAAAAGTGTGAGCATTGATGGAGCGGCAGCTCGTGCAATACGATATCTAAAGCGATCCTGCCAAAAAAACCTGTACTACGCAAAATGTGTTTTTCAATCCATGCTGACATGGAACCACTTAGGAGCATAACTAGATGGGGGTTTTTTTTGAAGTATAAATCCCAAGCAGTTTTTAGTTTACCCAAAAAGGCAGGATCCAGACACCCCATCCAATTAATTTCATCCAATACAATGAGGACCTTGCCTTTTTGAGTGATTTGCCCCAGATTACTAAGGAGAAAATCCCAGTCATCAAACCGTATGCTATGTTGTTTGGTTTGTCTTTCTAAATCATTGGCAAAGTGTCTACGCTGTATCTCGTCATTGACACCTTCTTCAGGTGGTAAACCGACGAAGGTTAGGTGTAGATCAAAACACTCGCCGAATTTTTCAGCGAGGCGGCTTTTGCCAATGCGTCGACGTCCTCTTAAAACGATGAGGCGTGCAACTCGTGAGTCGAGAGTTTCATGTAGAATGCTGAGTTCTCTTTCTCGACCATAAAATGGAACGTGCATAACTTCACCAAATATAAAAAAGTCTATTTTCGTGCAATGAAAGTTTTTATATCACACTGCACCAAATTCACACAACTGCAATTTGGTGAAACATCAATATTAGTTTATAGGTTTCGTGGGTCACAAAAACTCAAAAACACACGGTTCGTAGCTTAAGGAAAAACACATTATCATCTTAATCTCGATCGTGATTAAGATGAAAAAAAAAGGGGGTCAGGCCTGCAATTCTTCAATTTCTATTGCCTTTGCTTTTGCCTTTTCTATAAGAATTTGTACATCTGAAGATTTAAGAAAGCGAGCTGAACATCGTGAACATAGGCTGCTGATTGTACTCGCATTTCTTTTCAATAATGAAGCGAGGCTTTCATTGGAAATAGCTCCTGTTTGACTAGCCATGACAGCAATTATTCCTCTAGCAAAAGCTCCTTTTTTGAATTTCCCAGGAGCTATTACTTCATTTTGTTCAATTTGAAGAACATGGCAAACACCCTCTAAAATAGATTGCAATGAAATGTTCCTAGGTTTCGAAATTGACGACTGTTGTTGAATGTTGCTAACAAAATTATCGTCCCCCAATACTTGACCATCTTTAAATCTATGTCTTAGCTCATTCAATTCGTCTGAGCTCTCCATTTTTAAAAGATAAGCTTGATAGGATTTTTTTGCGTTCTCAATCTGATTGCCAAATTTTAACAAACCGTAATCAGTTGTCAACCAGGTAAATTCTTGAATGCCAAGATATGCTTCATGACTGGACTATCGATAATTTTCTGGAGAGTTAACAATTTTAGCTCTAACTGGATTTAAATGAATGTAGCGCAATAGTTTAATGAAATAAGAACGTTCCTCAATAAGAATAGCCTTAAACCTTCCTTGAAACAGATGACCAATTTTTTTTGTTTTGCGGTTTATTCTTTGGGCATAGCGAAAAGCCACGTTTTGCATGATCTTTGATAGAGGAATTTCTCCAACCTGAATAAGAAGATGAATATGATTTCTCATAAAACAAAAAGCATGAATCCAATGACCATATCTTTCTTTGCCCTCTTGCAGCAAAAGGCACATCACACATCTATCTGAATCTGAAAAGAAAATGTTTTGCCCATCGTTGCCCCGCAACATTACGTGATAAAAAGATCCAGGAATATGGTAGCGTTTGGGTCTTGCCATTAAATTTCCCCATTTGATTTTATGGTAAAAATAAATTTGAAGTGAAATGTAGAGGAGATTTAATTCTTTGTAAACCCCTTCTTACCTCTGAATTCAAGAATTGCAGGCCTGACCCTTTCTCCTAGGTTTTGATAGAGGGGGTAAGTCCCTAAGAGTACTGCAGCCCTTATGATATGAGGAAAAACTGTCTTCCTTATTTCCTGCCCAGAAGCCAGTGCTTGGGTGAACGATAATTTTAAACCAGCGAGAGCAGAAGCACAAGCGGTGGCTCCCACTCCATAATTCCTAATTTCAAAAGATGTTGACATAGTTTCCCGTACGCGTTCACTGCGTTGCTAATTTCGTGCCCGTGCCCGTGTGCGTGCCCGATTGTATTTGATAGGGACCTTGAGCCATCTTGATGAGCATTGAAACAATAGCAATAATAGCTCCCTACATTGTGCGTCAATAAAGATTTTAGCTGCAAGAAAAATCGGGCACGGGCACGCACACGGGCACGAATTTACAACTCCGTGAACGCGTACCCTCACGGAATCATACTGCCACAGAAACTGGGAGTAGGTGCCATATGATCCAGCATAGCCTCTTTTATTGCACCAAGAACGGGTTGAGCAGCGACTCCTGCTAGTGCGCCAAGGAAAGGATCGGCTGTTGCGGTACCAATGAGAGTAGAAGTCCCTATTTCTAAAGCTTTTTCTACCCCTACACCTAGATTAGCGCGATGCTCTCCATGAATGGCGCATATGCGGGCATTAAATTCATCGTTTTGTTGATGGTGTCTATCAAAAGCTGTGCGATCATGTGCAGCGTTAAGATCGACATGCACACTGCCGCTAAAATGATCAGGATAAAGCGGTGTGCTATTTGGAGGTGGCTGTTGCCAGCTGTATCCAAAAGCCTCTCCATGATGCTGTGTGCTGTTAGTCTTGCTGCTGCTATGTGTGCTTGAGTGGCCCCCGTGTCCAGAATGACACGTCGGGTCAAATAAATGACTTAAGTCTTGAAATTCAGCTCCTAAATCACGATGATAGTGTCCATGAGGTGCAGCCATGAAAATACTCCTTGTTTAAGAGTTCAAAATTTTGATGATCATCTTTTTTTCTTCCTCTGTTTCAGCAACAAGCGCCTGACAGACATTATCTTTGTGGGGGTCCTTGCTTATGGCAAATGCCCCCAGCTTTTGTTGTCTTTTTTCCAACTCGAAGCACGCTTCTGGAATAGTGAAGGTGCCATCATTGATGGTATATCTTGTGGCATTGATGCAAAAATCGGACTTGAGCAAGATCTCTTTAATGGTTTCTGACAAAAGGTCGTGGGAGTGGTATATCAGATAACTATAGGTATATCCGCCGTTTTTTAAGAGTTGGATGGAGATGTCGATGGCAATGGTCTTTTGACTCCCTTTGCGATCTAAGCTCTCATTGGATTTTAAGGCTTTTAAGGTGAGATCCAGGCGCAGGCCTTTTAGCTTATCGGCAATTTCAATCAATTCTGGATGGTGTTTTTCTCTAACTTGTCTTCGCTTATCTTTTTCCTGCGCGTCAAGCTTTATTGCCTCCCATTTGGACCTGACAAAGGCGTTCGCAAAGTCGGTTTCTCGCAGCATTTTGGCTCTATCTAGGCTACAGAAATTTTTAAATCCCGTAAAGTTTTCCACAAATTCTTTGGTGTTTAAGTGATCTGCCATGATGCGTATGTTCTCAAGCGCAAATATTCCACAGTGCGTTCCGTCTCCTTTTTGTTCTTCGCCATCGTGTGCCTTAAGCTCAAGTTCTCCTAGAACGAGTTGTAGAATTTGGGCAAAATCGTTACCCGAACTTCCGAAACTATCTTTATAGAGAAGAGATGTCTTTCCTTGTCCTTTCAGAAGGCAGTAGCTCACCCAGTGATTTCCTCTGATGTTGTATACTCCTAAAAGGGTTCTTTGGTTATCGAGATGCCCTTTGACCTCCCTTAAGACGCGACCAAAGTTATCGGCATCCATCGCTTCTACTATGACAAAAGGATGGGGTGTTGTTTTAAATAGCTGGGATTGAATGCCATGGATATCCGACGCTTGATACCAGTAGCCTGGGTTTTTTCTCTCATTAAAGGCGTTTTCTTTTGCTCCCCCACCTACCTGTGGCTTCTTTGTTTCTCCAGGTGCCGAAGGGGGGGGGCCCATTGGGGTGAGACTCATTTCGGGCGCTGGTGAGGGGCCTATCATGGGCACTTCTGTATAATAACGTCCAAGCTGCAAGTCTTGTATCGATTTGGCAAAGGCAGTCTCGTCGATATAGCTGCCATCGCCTGTCAAATGGATTTCCAGGTTTTCTTTAGCTAGAAGAGCAAAGAGGTTTTGCTCGGGTGTTTGAGTGAGATCTTGGATCCGTTTCCAGAGAGAAGCCCCATTTTTTTCGATCGGCTCTAGGCACAGTGTCCAGCGCGTATAGGGGCTGAGCATAGGTCCACCCTCTTTCATCATTTTGTAGACATCATTGCTCTCCATAGGCTCTCCGGAAGCCACTTTTTGGAATGTATACATCATCTCGAAGGGGATTGCCCTTTCATGACCTATGCAGTACACCTTGTTGAAGAATTTGTAATACGATTTTCCGGAATGGGAAAGCCTGATTCTAAAATTGTTGCAAAGGGCATCGATTTGGCGCTGCAAATCGGGGTTTGATGATTTGATTTGCACTTCAACGCTGTTAAATTTAATGGCCGATCGTTCGGAAAACCCTTTTTGAAGGTCGGCATAAAGGCAAGCCGCCTCTCCTTTAAAGAGCCGCATGACTTCGGGTCCGCTTTCTTTGGTCGTCCATTTATAGAGGGGCTTAAAGACTTCGTTGCCAGAAAAATTTGCACCGACAATACAGCGGTTGTAACTGGCATGGATCAGAGCTTTGTAATTAGCTTTTTTCTCTTGTAGAGTATGGAGCTTATTGATGACCCCATCGACCCACAGCTTCATTTTCTCGTTTGTATCGACACCGCCGTCTAAGAAGACTCTTAAATCTTCCAAATCGTTCATAAAGACATGGGCGAAGGGGAAGGCCCACTGTTGAAAAGCAGCGACTGCCCTGTAGTAGTGTTCTAGAATGATGTTTTGCTGTATTTTTATTTTTAGCTTTTGGGCTTCAATGCGATAAACAGAGTCGCTAATGGTGCTCACACTCGTGGTAGTCATGGTCGCGATGTAGTTAGCTAAAGCGAACTGGTTTTGATACTCCTGGATATCTTTAAAGATACTCATCGACCCTTCCAAGACATTCTCTATTTGGCGCAGGATGAGCGTAAATTCAACTTCTGTGGTGGTCGCCCCCGCAAATTTTCTCACCTCCATCCTCATCGTGTCAAGGAGCATGGCAGCTTCACAGCGGGTAAAGTCGATGGCAGCAAGCGATTTGCCTTCAAGATTCTCTTGCGTTTTTGTGAGATTGTTTGTCACGGCCTCAAAAAGGGGTCTGAAAGAGGAGCTTATCTGGCCTTCGTGTTTGATGAGCGCGGCTTTTATCTCTTTTTGTTTTTCAATCGCAGCTTTTAGCTGCTGAAGTTTTTCTTTACCCGATGCCTGGCTATTCATCAACGCAGCTACTCCTGAGCCAGCAGTTGCAGCGGCTGTAGCGGCTATGCCCCAATTAGTGGGAATGATTTTTTTTTGCTCGTTTTGGTAATGCGTTTCCCACTTCATACCCGCTTGTCCAAGCCCTGCGATTCCGGCCGCAAGAGACTCTTCAGAGGGGTTAAAGGCCATGTTCAATCCCGCTGTGATACCTGCTGCGACCACATTGCCAACGCCTGGGACGACGCATCCGGCCGCCTGAATGGCAACTGAGAGTACGCCGCAAATCATCCGTTTGCGCATTGCCCTTTCAAGCTCTTCTTTCATCCGCGTGAGCTCTTCCTGTTTAGCATCTGCATTTCTTTGCAAGGCTTGTACCTCTTGGATCAGCGCGTCGATCGTGGGATCGATTTTATCTGTGATAGCGGTTAATTTCTTTTGAAGCTCTGCTATTAGGCCTTCTGTTTCTTTGATTTTTGCATGAATGATGTCCGCATAGCGCTTGTGGCAAATATCTCTTAATTTGTTTCTCTCAAGCTCACGCAAGGCATTGATGTTTAATTCGGTTGTCTTTAAGTAGACGTCCAGATCAACAACTAGGGTAGGCTCTAACGAGGCTTTAAGGCTATAGATCCGGCTAAGCGTTGAGGTGTAGAGGAATTGGAGCATTTTGATCTCATCGGCAGACCTTTCTTTAGGATTTGCAAAAAGAGAGATCCGCTCTAACAGCGATTGATAAAGAGGAAGGCAATTTTCTTTCCGATCGATCTGCAGAAGCAGCTCTTCAATCTTGCCCGCTTCAGCTACGAAATCTAAAACGGAACCTCTAGTCCTTATTTTGCGATCAATTTTAGTTAAAAAATAGGTTAGAGCTACTTCTGCAAGCTCCATGTTTTGTTCGGCCAGATACCGCTTGTAACGAGCGATGCAGTGATAGGCATTAAAGTGTTTTTCCTTGGGACTTATTTGTTCTTTAGTCGATTTTTTTTCTGGCTTGCCCCCTTGATTAGCTCTTTCTTTGTCATTATCGTATTTTACATATTTCGAAGGTTTGAATTTCTTCAATTTTTCTACAATGTCGGCGCTGAAAAGGGCTTGATTAGTCACATCGAGATATTTTTCAGGGTTATGAAAAAAGTCCTTAGTATGGACGAAAAGGGGAAGACCTTGTAATTCCCGAATCTGCTTCATGGTTTTTTCATGATCATCATAGGCAATGCAGCGATAGGTATAGGATTTTACCAAAATGGGATTGGATGTCCAATCCCCATCCCAATAGCGCAGGACATCATATCCTTTATAGCCCCCTAAGCCCCCAGTGCCTCCAGGACCAGCAGATCCTTCACCCCCCTTCTCTTTGGAAGATTTTTTGTTGGGTTGGGGATTGTTTTGAGCGCTTGAGAGGACAATACATTCAAAAGAGCCAGCCATTCCACCCAATCCTCCGGCGCCTCCTTTGCCTCCTTCACCGCCTTTGCCACCTTCTTTTCCAAAGAACATGATTTCTTGAGATCCGCTATCGGATGTATAGGCTCGCCGGTCCCTATGCCAATAATCGGTGACAAGCTCGGCATCATTCCCGTTGTCCCCCATGCCGCCTATGCCTCCAGTTTGCCCCGTGCCCCCTTTGCCCCCATTGGCCAGAATGGTAAGAGATTCAAAGCCCTCGATTTGATCGCAAAGTAGCAAGAGGCGCCCGCTGCTACCTCCAGGTAGTCCCGGAGCGCCGTCGCTCCCGTTTAAACCTGGGTTTCCAACCCCCAATGCATTGCGCCCTTTTCCATTGTCTCCATTATCGGCGACTGGTTTGGTGTGCGCTGCGCCATCTTTACCGCTGAGGTCGATCACCCGTTCATTGCGCACCACACATTTTGGAGCAATGAGCGACATGTGAACCCCTTTAAATCTGTCACCTTCTAGGTTTTCGTCAATGAGAAGGGTGTGTAGAGCTTGAATTTCCACTTCCTGAAAAGGCTTTAAGTTTTCCAGATTTTTTGTGATCTGACTGGTTTTAAGAAAATAGCCAGACAGAATGAGTTTTTTGACTTCGACCCCATCCGCATTGATCGAGGTTTCAATTTTTGGTTTGACGTTTTCTTTCACCACTTCCGAAAGAAAATCGCCCCACTCTTTGATACTTGTGTGGATTTTTAGGCAATTGAGCCAATCGCGCTCATAAGCGCAATCCCCCACTTGATTTTCTTTAGGTAAGAGCTCGGTTAAGAATTTTAAGGTCTGATCATATTTTTCCGCCTCTTTCAACAGCGCTTCTGGTAGCTCAAATTTGCTTCTTAAATCTTTGACAAAGGCGTGCAGACTGCATTTTTCTTTACCGATCTCTTGAAGAGATTTTTGGTAGGTTTGGATCGCCTTTTTTGTGGCACCAAGTAAGAATGTCTGTAGATGCTTAAAAAGCGCTGATGATAGCTTATAAGCAAATTCTCTTTCGATTTTGTTGGTAGTGGCAAGCAGAGCAAGCCGAATTTCAGCAGCCTGACCTGGCACTTTGTATTCGACTCGGAAATCTCCTTTAGAGGCATATGGGGTGCGATCTAGTAGCTTTTGAATGGCTTCTCTTTCTTTTTCAATTAGACGGCCTGCTTGAAGATCATCCTCTGCTGCATCCAAAGGAGCGCTAAAGATTCCCACTTTCTTATTTGCGATCAGATGTGCGATGAGACGGCGTCCGTTTTCGTCGAGATTTTTGAGATTATTAAGGTTTTTTTGTAATACCGGGATGACTTCGTCGAGTTTATTGCCTTTTTCAGCCTCTTCTAGCTTTTGTCTATTTTCAGCGAGCTCATTTTCAAGCTTCAACTTTTCGTCTGCCGCCTCCTTAAGTTCCATGGCGTTCTCATTGAGCTCATCCAATGCCATCTCTTTTGCTGTTTGATCGGAGCTGTTTAGTATCCTTTGGTACTTAGCGCACTTCTTATCTAAGCTTTCCACCTTCTGATCCAATTTTATGAGATCTGCTTGCTTCTGTGCAATTGCTACTCTAAGCTCTTTGATTTCTGGTGACGGTTTAACTTTGGTGATAATGAGCACAAAGGAATCTTTTATCCGCTGAAAGTCGTGCTCGTCCTTTAAAGCTGTCATGAACGCAGCCAGGTCTTTCACTGTATCTTCGAAATGCTTTCCTCCGCTGATGAGATCATCATATTGAACGAGAAGGGCAACTTTAAAGTTTTTGATCTGCTCAATCACCAAGTATCTTAAAAAGGCGTTTAAGACGTTATCTAAAACACCTCCCGTATCTCCAAACCCCGGGCAATCAATCAAGGAATAGGGTTTACCCTTTCCTGTGGCAATGTTCGGATGTTTTGTACATGACTGAGGGTCGAGGCCAATTGGCATGGGGGAATTTTGCGCATCAAACAGCATGGACTCATTGGGGCCCTTTTTCCGATGCAAAATAATTTCCAGTAAGAGGCTGCCAAAGGTGCTTTTTCCTGCTCTAGACCTGCCGACGATGATCACTGCATTTGGTTTTAGCTCTTTGGATTGCTTGTCAATAGCTTCTTGTCCAAGGCGAGTCGATTCCATCACTTTTTCAGCAAGGTCTGGGTTTTTTGTCTCGCTTGAGACTTGTGCAGCTTGTTCTGAGCTCCCACCCAGAAGGCCGTGTTGAAGATAAAACCCAAATTCTCCATTGTCAAAGCGTCTAAGCTGCACATACGCTTGTTGCAAATATCTCAAAAAGCAGGCAGCCGTCTTAATGGTTTTAAGTTGACTGGGTATATCGTGTACCTTAATAGGTTTCTCGTAACCTTTGGGATCAATATAGAAGGCAGAGACGGAAGAAAGGGGTGTGGAAAAAACGATTCTGATTCGACCTCCCAAGGGATAGACAGGAAAATCGCGGAACCACTCTTGTGAATTCAAAGCAAAGACTGCTGAAGGAATGCAGGAAAACCGAAGCAGATTTTGAGATAGAGGCGTATTAAAAAAAGGGGGTAGGGAAGGGGACTGGCTATAGATTCTAGGGTTATAAATTCTGTCTGGGCTTACCATATGGTTGATCCTCCACTTAATTAGTGTTGATGGACAAAACCAAATTCACCATACGCCTATCATGGATTAATATGCAAATGTGAGGGGGGGTGATTGGGTGTGATTAGATATTGTGTGCAGCGGTTTTAAGGAAAGGAAAAACAATGGGGTCAGTAGTCTTTCCCCGGAGAAAGACTACTGACCCCATTGTTTTTCCTTTCCTTTGGCGTTAGCTTAAGCATATTTCGACCTTTCTGGCCTCTATCTTTTCAAATTTCATGAAAATCGAAAATACAGCCTTATCTTATTTTCGAATTTTAGCAATATCGAAAATAGTAAACTTGGTATAGGAAATGGATATCAAAGATTCTCCTTCGGGTAAAGTGGTAAAGACATTAACCGGATATTATGCGTTTACACCAAATCCTTTACCACCTCAAATCGAGTGGGATACCAGATTGGTGAATAGCTTATCCCGAGCCGATCACATTTTGGGAATGCTATCTCGTGAGGGAAGTAAATTACCGAATCCTCATCTCTTGATGAGACCTTTCATCATGCGTGAAGCTGTTCTTTCCAGTAAAATCGAAGGAACAGAGGCCACTTTAGGGGAAGTGTTGGCCAATGAAGCCGGCGTTCAGGTCAATCGCAATCCTGATGATCTTCAAGAGGTGCATAACTATATCCTGGCCCTCGATTATCCTAAAAACGGCAGTTGGAGACGGCAACTTAACGCAATCTCTTGAACCAGAATCATTTGCAATGGGGTGGTCCTTCACCATTTGGGAATGTCCCACCCCATTGCAAAGTGATTCTAATTCAAGATCTTGCATTAATTTGCCATCTCGAACTGCCGTTTCTAGGATTATGGAATGAAACGATTGCAGGATTTTCCACTTTCAATTCGCGTGATTAAAGAAATACACGAAAAGCTGATGCAAGGGGTAAGGGGTTCGCATGCAACGCCCGGCGAATTTCGCAAAACACAAAATTGGATAGGAGCGCCCGGTTGCAGCCTAAATACGGCAAAATTTGTACCTCCAACACCTGAAGAAATGATGGAGTGCTTGAGTCATTTTGAAAAGTTTTTGCATGATAGAACACTACCTCCCCTTATTCATATTGCCTTATGTCACTATCAATTTGAAGCAATTCACCCGTTTTTAGATGGAAATGGACGCGTCGGGCGCCTACTCATCACAATGCTTTTGATTGAAAAAAAATGCTCCCTTCCCCTCTTTTATACCTCAGCGCCTTTTTCGAAGCGTCAAGGGAAGAATATTATAAACAACTTTATAATCTAAGCAGCCAGGGTACTTGGCATGAATGGTTTCTGTATTTCTTGAATGGGGTGACAGCCCAGTCCATCGATGCTCTATCGCGTACAGAACGAATCAACACTTTGATTACCGATTGGCAACTTAAGGTCGTAGGCAGATCTGAAGGTGTCATTCATGAGATTGTAAAGTATCTGGCAGTCAACCCCTACATTACAACAAAAAAGATAGCTGATAGTATGGCTATTGCTTTTACGACTGCTCAAAGAGCTGTTGGAAAACTTGAAGAATTAGGTATTTTGTCTCAAATTTCGAAAGGCAAACGGAACAGAGTGTACTGCGCAAAACAGATCTTAAATATATTAGAAGAGCCTACAAAAATCACGGATAATTTTAAGGCTTCTTTTTAATCATTTCTCTAATGGGTTCAACAATAATTTCTGGTTGTTCACGCTCTATCCGCCTACAAATAGCTTCTGCTGCTGCAGAATGGCAATTTTAACAACAAATGAAGTTTTTAAAGAAGTCTAATAGGTAGGTGAACTCTAAAAAGTGCTGTGTCGATTTTTGGCGGCGTGTGCAGTGCCATTGAAATACCCTACCTTATTGATATTTAATGGGTATTTTTCGTGAAGTTCCTTTATAAGTTTTTCACCGATTTCAAATATAGAGGCCTTGTCTGAGAAATCAATAACTAAAGCGTTATGCAAGATCTGAGCTCTTATCTCATCGTGTAGCTGACTTCTGTAATTGTTTAGATAAACGTTGATACGATTTAACAAAGCACATGAAAGATAATGCCCCAATGGGTTTTGTGAAGATTCAGGAGCTTTTGATTGTCCGCTGCCAAGTTTATCCTTACTGCTGTGTAAAAGAGCATCAAATTTTGCAACCGCCTCTATAGTCTTTCTGATGCAAAGATGTAGCTTAGCATCTTATAAAGCAGTTTAGCGGCGAGAAAATCGGGCGCTTTATTGTGAGGGTTTGGGCAAAGCTCTACGATGTCAAATCCTACGATGTGCTTTTCCCTTGCAAGCTGCTTGATAAATGCAAGCGTTTGATGCCACATCAGTCCCCCTGGTTCAGGAGTTCCAGTCGATGGCATGATGGCAGGGTCGAAGGCATCGAGATCAAACGTGATATAGACATGCTCTTTTAGCTGGCTGATCGCCCTATCCATCCAAACATTATTATCATGAATATCACTTGCAAAGTAAGTGTGGGATTTATTAATAAAGGGTGTCTCTTGCACGCTCATGCTGCGAATGCCAACTGACACAATAGAAGAGATGCTTTCAATCTCGCTTACACGCGCCATGACAGAGGCGTGGCTTAAAGGATTGCCCTCATAAGCTGGATGCAAATCGGCATGAGCGTCAAATTGCAAAACACTTAAGTCCGGGTATTTTTCGGCGTAGGCTTTGATGGGGGCTTGCGAAATGGCATGCTCCCCCCCTAAAGTGATAACAAATTTCCCTTGAGATAAATAATGGCGCGTTTTTTCATACGTGGACTTTAACATCGCTTCAGAGGATTCGCAAATGACAGGGGGCGCAGTTATTATCCCTATGCGATAGGGCTCTGAGTTAGATTCGATATCGTAATACTCAAGATTTCTTGAGGCTTCAATTAAAGCTGCCGGCCCCAAGTCGCTTCCCTTTTGATACGTCGATGTCAGGTCAAAAGGCACAGGTAAAATGACGACAGCTGCTTTTTCATCCGCAAATTCATTTGGTAGACCGCAAAATCTACCCTTAATACCGTGTCCTTCTCCGATTGAGTGAGTCATAATATTCCTTTAAACAACTAAATAGGTGTAGTGATCCAAAACTTCTTTATATTTTGTAAGTAATCTAGCGGCATTGCTCTCAGATAACGCGTTATTTTGTAAGGAGTCATCAATTGCGATTTCAAGCTTTTCGATAAGCTCTTCTGTATTATACTGCACATAGCGCAAAATCTCTGCGATGGTATCGCCTGCGACATGGTGAGTCACATGCCACTTGCCATCTTTACCAAGTTCTACTTGCGCAACGTTGGTATCTCCAAATAAGTTGTGAAAGCCTCCTAAGATCTCCTGATAGGCTCCGACGAGGAAAGTGCCTATATAATAGGGCTCTTCATTTTTTGTGTGGAGCTTAAGATGATTCTTCAGCCCCTCTTTATTTGTAAACTCATCGATGACGCCGTCGCTATCGCAGCTAATGTCAGCAAGGATGGCACGCCTTGTCGGCTTTTCGTTTAATCTGTGGATAGGGGAGATTGGAAAAAGTTGATGGATCGCCCATTGGTCCGGCAACGATTGAAATAACGAGAAATTGCAAAAGTAAATGTCTAAAAGTTCTGGATCGACATTTAAACCAGTGTTAGAGGTATTTAACGCATGATCTTTTGCGAGCAATAGCTTATAGGCATACTCGGCATAAGCCTTTTCCTTTAAGCTAATCTCCCCGTCGATGAAAGCTTTAAAGAGCAACTCTTGCAAGCTTTTAAGCTTTGTGAGAATATCCTCAAGTGGTTTTAGAGTTAACTCTTGATGCAGTCCATAAAGTTCTTTAAGTAGCGGATTACTGCTTTCAGGAGGAGCAATTGCGCCATTTGGATCTTGCGCACTCGCCGTCTCGATCACCTCTGTTATTAAGATGGCATGGTGTGCGGTGATGGCTCTACCCGATTCTGTAATTATTGTCGGATGAGAAACTTTTGCCTTATCACATTCTTTTGCAATCGTTGAGACGACTTCTCTTGCATATTCCTCTATTGTGTAGCTAATGGAGGAGTCTAAATTAGTATGAGTGCCATCGTAATCGATGCCAAGCCCTCCGCCCAAGTCAAAAAAGGTGAGGTTTTTGCATTCTTTTGCCACTTCAGTGTAAACGCGGGCTGCCTCTTTAACCGTGTTTTTAATGGCGTCAAGAGAGGGGATTTGGCTCCCTAGGTGATAGTGTAAAAGCCTTACCCAATCTAATTTGCCAGCCTTCTTTAAAAGCTCAATGCCTAAGATAATTTGGGGAGACGTCAGTCCAAATTTGGCCGTGTCGCCACCAGACGAGCTCCACTTACCACACCCCTTGCTGTGAGGTTTCATCCTAAAGCCAATTTCCGCCTCAATATTGAGGCGTTTTGCGATCTCCATAACCAGCTCAAGTTCATAATATTGCTCGATGGTGATCATCGAACGCCTTCCTATTTGCCTAGCTAAAAGAGCCATTTCGATATAATCGGCATCTTTATAGCCATTGCAAAGCAAAAGCGCATTTTTTTCTTCATTATTGGCTAAGACTGCGACAAGTTCTGGTTTGCTACCGACTTCTAGGCATAGATGGTGGGATCTACCCTCCATCTCTATTGCCTGAACGACAGCGTTTTGTTGGTTGACTTTGATGGGGAATGCCAACCGATACGTGTTTTGGTAGTTATGTTCACTTATGGCAGCATCAAATGAGCGCTGTATCCATTGGATTCGATCGCGCAAAATATCGCTAAAGCGAAGGAGCATCGGCGCCTGAATTCCCCGTTTCACTAAAGATTGCACGAGATTGTAGATATTGCATGGTGGCATATCAGGTTTTACGTTTACAGTGATATCGCCTTCTTCGCTTACACCAAAGTATGGAGGCCCCCATCCGTTGATGAAATACTCATTGCCATAAGTGGTTTGGCTTTTACAGTTTGCTGTTTTCATAATGCCCTATCAAAATTTAAAGTAATAGACTTCTTTCGAAACTCCATTTGATCGCTAAAATTGTGCAGCAAATCTGCACAAAAATCCCAAATTTTATCAACCAAAGCGAGTTTCGAAAGAAGTCTAATGTTGATATAGCATCTATTTTGCTAGCAAGCAAGAAAGATTTTAGAACAGGACAATCGCAATATGGAAATTTTTTTGATTTTATCCTAGATCCGGCAGTTCGAGATGGCAAATTAATGCAAGATCTTGAATTAGAATCACTTTGCAATGGGGTGGGACATTCCCAAATGGTGAAGGACCACCCCATTGCAAATGATTCTGGTTCAAGAAATTGCGTTAATTTGCCATCTCGAACTGCCGGATTTAGGTTTATGGGACGTAGACTAACTGCATAGAGATAGCGCCCCGTTTGCCATCTTCAGTCACTACACTAAGTAGACCTTGTGCCTCATCAAATCCGACAATTTCAACTGTTGAGCCGGCAAGTAGCAAAGTGTTGTCTAATATTGTGGACTTAAGAAGGGTTCCTTGCAGCGGGGAAAAGTAGCGCGTGATGGCAAGGCTTGAGCCAAAAAGACAAAAGAGGACAATGGCAGCCACTAAACAAAAGTGGGATGTGCGAGATTTAGTCTTAATCGCAAATGTTGCCGCAATGAAGAAAAAAAGGATCGTTAAAACAAAAAGTTGCAAGCGTGTCTTAAGTGGAAGCCAATAGTTAATCGCCAAAATTTTGGTAATGGGCAAAAAATCTTTATTAGGGGGTAAATGGAGAATTTCCCTAGTTTTTTGTAGATTATCTTGGATCATGGAAGACATTGGCGAAAAGTTTAACGCTTTTTCGTACATGGCAATGGCGCGTGGATATCTTTTCAGTTGAAAGTAGGCATTGCCAATCTGAAAGTAAAGCTTGCCATCGCCAAATGTTGGGTGATATTTAGCCTCTAGTTGAAGGTAAAGAGTTAAGGCCTCTTGAAAAAAGTTCCACTGCTCATAGGGCGATTTGCTTTTAACCCCCTTAGCATAGAGTGCATTTGCTAAAGAGAGATTTTTGTCCTTTTGTCTAAATGGCAGGGAAAAATTATGCAGCGATGGGGGGCTTAAAGTTAAAGAGTGTATATGTATTTTCTCATCTACCGTTTTCTTACGATCGATTGAGGAGGTAGATTCTTTTTTTGTTGGAGATTTAATTTTGATGGGGATAGAGGGGCTTGTTAACTCTGTATAAGAAACATCATCCGGATCGAAAAAGGAAAATTTTATTGGAGGAATCTCTTCAATTTGTGGCAATAATGGTTGTAAAACAACCGTAAAGATCTTTTCATTAGAAGAAATGATGGACTTTATGGGAAGATCGCTAAAGCGAAACATCTCTTTAAATTCCGGTTGCTCTTTGATATCTGGAAGGGGGACATTCTCCAAAATTCCATGGCCCATATTTTTGATTGCAATCAAGAGGGTGATATTATCTTCAATATTAAAAGTTTTTTCTTCTTCGGCTATTTTGACGCTAAATTGATAGCGGCCAATTGCGCCGTTAAAAGAACCCGGACGATTTGTCTTAGGAAATGAAAGCACATGCAGGGTAATTGCAGGAGCGGTAGAAGTTAAAGTGCGCCCTGAAATTTGCCTTCGATTATTTTCTTTTGTGTAGACAACGCCTTCGATTGTCGATTGAGCAAAGGTAAAATCGCCAGGCACTTTAGCCTGCACCACTTGGGAGATTTCTCTTACGCTCTCTTTTTCATGAGAAAAATCCTTGATCTCAACTTCTCCTACTTTTTCTAGTCCATTGGCCTCTAAAAGAGGGAGCGTCTCTTTTGTTAAGGCGATTTCCCCCATAAAAGTGTAGCGGTACAAAAGGGTTGTTCTTTCTCCAGGATAAAGAGTACTTTTGCCTTTGACTTTAGCTATTAAAGATAAAGATTCTTCTGCACATAGTTGTCCATGCGAAAGTCCTATCAAAAGCAATAGAGTACTTAAAAGATATTTGACCATTCTGATTTACCAGCGCAGTTGTTGGTTTTGGAGATTTGTGGGTGAAATAAGCGTTTTCGTATTGCTTGCGTCATCTTGTTCCATCTCTTGGATAAGTTGAAAGCTATTTTTTTCTTGTTTTGTTTCTTTTTCTTGCTCTTTTTGCTTATTTTCTTGAGGATTTAACTCAAGGGTGGTTTTTTGTTTTTCACGTTTCTTTAAAAACTCTTGATACCGCAGGTTAGCTTCTTTTTTAAGGTTTTCTTGTTTTAAGGGAATATGGCATGTAGGAACACCTGCTTGGGTTTGCAATGAGCAAAGCAGATGGATCTCCTCATCAATGCTGCTTAAAATTTCGCGCCATTTTTGATCTGCTGCAGCATGATCTTCGATATCATTAGTTAAAAACATGTCTGCGATGGCTTTGTTATGCATGATGCGAGTAGATAAAATCTTGTCATCGTAAGATAATTTATGTGCCTCATTAAAACTCTTTAATGCCTCTTGGTAGCGATTTAAAGCAAGCTGCATAGTGCCGGCATTGTAGTAAAGAATGGCAGTTATTTTTCGATTATTACTTTTTTGCAGCTGGCCTGCTTGGTAGAGGGTAAGCGCTTTTTGATAATTTTTGGCTTCAAAATATGCGTTGCCAAAAAGTGGTACAAGCTCATCTGCCGCAATTGGATGGGGCAACATCGACAATAGAATAAGCCCTATTAGTGGCTTTTTACCCTGTTTTTTAATGCGCGTATCCGGAAGTGTGAACAACAGCAACAAAGCGGCAATCGCAATTAAAAGAGGAATTTGGAAATGATCTTGATAACTGATATAATTGTTATCTTGCTTTGCACTGCCTTTTTCAAAAAAGTCTCTTACAGCGATAGTGACTTCTTCAGCAACTGTTGCCATCGACTTTCCCTCTGATGCAATGTACTTCCCGGACGCCTTGGCAGAGATCTCCTTTATGAGTTTTTCTTCAAGAGCCGAGACCACCTGCTTGTTTTGATAAGTGACGTTTGGAACGAGCCCTCCCTCTTTACTTCCGATGGCAAGGGTGATGAGATATATCTCTTGCAAATGGCTTAAGGACTTAAGGATTTGCTCTTTTCTTGCTGCAATATCTGCTTCCTTTGCGGTCTGTAAGAGGGTATCACCTCCATCTGTGATTAAGATAATAGCTATTTTTTTGTGAAAAGATTCTTGCGCATTTGTGATGGCGCCCTCTAATGCCACTTGCAAATCGGTGCCAAACGTCTCTTCTTCATCAACATGAAGGCGACTTAACATCAGGCGAAGGAAAAGGGAGTCGGTGGTGGGGGGAACAACTTCGATTAAGGACGAGGTAAAGGCGTAAAGGGATAGGCTTTTTCCAGCAAGGGGTTCGATCACTTGACCCACAACATTTTTTGCAAACTGCAACCTCTCTTGACCTATGCCATCTGGGCCCTTTACATCTTTTACCCCCATCGATGCTGAGACATCTATTAAGAAGGCCACATCTTCAAATTCGCTAACACTTTGCGTGTCTTTGATTTTTTTAGGCCCCATCAAGGCAAGCGTTGCAAAGGTAAACGCTACAATAAACAAAAGGGCCTTTAATATGGCATTGCGTTTACTTCTTTTTATCAAGACTACCTTGAGAACGTTTTGGGAGGCAAATGATGAAAGCCATTTTTCTCTATAGCGAAATAAGAAAAAATACCCAATTACAAAGGGAATGATCGCAAAAAGTAAAAGGGACGCTTTTGGGTTGTTGTATTGGATAATGTTAAGCATTTAAGGCACTCTCCTGATGAGAAATGTCTCTAAAATGAAGGCAATGCTTAAGAGAAAAAGTCCTAAGGCAATTAAACCCCAAGAGGTGGCAATATCTAAAAAAAGAAAAGGGGAGCTGCGATGCAGATCAAAAGCTTGCACAAATTCGCTTTTTTCAAGCCCATCGATTTCCTTAATGACGGCCACAAGATCTTTATCTTCATCTACGGTAAAAAAATTTCCATTTGTCAAAAGAGCTGCCCTTTGCATCAAATGCCTTACGGGCGCGTATCGCTCTTCTAAAAGCTTTGGCTCAACATTGACGATATATACTCTAACCCCTTCCTCTTTTGCTATTTTTGCAGCTTCTAATACACCTAAATTGCGCAGCCTTTTTCCTTTATCGAGTGGGTTTGGATCTTGCATCCCGTCGGTAATGAGGATAATTGCATTTGATTGTATCTGATAGGGATGTCTATTATCGCTTCCCTGATCTGTAAAATGGTGTGTCGCTTTGATCATCTGAGTAGCCTTAAAGATCGCATAGCCAATTGAGGTGCCATCTTGGGTTTTGTCCTTTATAGCGTCAAATATCTTAAGCTTAAGTAAAAGCGATTTATGATCTAAGGTAAGTGGGGAGATAACTTTTGCGCCCCTTGCAAAGTAGATAAGTCCAATCATATCATTGGATCTTCCCTTTAAATGCAGGGCGGCATCTCCTTGAATAAATTGGGTGGCGACTGCTTTTAAAAGATCGACTTTCGAGATGAGTCTTTCTCCTCCTCCATGTCCTTTAATAATGGTTTCTTCTTTCATCGATCCCGATTGATCTAAGACCATATAAAGGGCAATGCCTTTATGGGGAGGGATTTTGGAATTTGGGCTTTTGGGAATGGCGATATGAAAATTTAAAAGAGCGATCAGAAATAAGACAATGGCAGCGGTTTGAAGCGTATGTGGGAGGTGAAGTGCTTTTAATCGCCAAGATTTTATGTTAACGTCTGCAGTTTTTAGGAAGTGAATGCTTGGAGGTGCAAGTGGTTGCTTGGAGCGGTGAAAAACCACAAATGAAATAACTAAAACTGCAGCGAAAGCAATGACTTTGATGTCGAGATCGAAATAGGGAGTAGGCATTTCTTTAAGCGTCTTAATGTATTTTTAGATTTGTATAACATTGTCAACTTATAAAGCTAAAGTGAAATTCTCCTTGATATGAAAATTAAATTGTAATTGAATGAGCAACATCGAAAATCATAATCCTAGATCCGGCAGTTCGAGATGGCAAATTAACGCAACCTCTTGAACCAGAATCATTTGCAATGGGGTGGTCCTTCACCATTTGGGAATGTCCCACCCCATTGCAAAGTGATTCTAATTCAAGATCTTGCATTAATTTGCCATCTCGAACTGCCGGATCTAGGATAATCAAAAAAAGGGTGTTTTTCACATGAAGAAAAGATATATAGCTGCTTTGTCGCTTGCGACCTTTTGCGGCGTTTCATTTGTCAGTGCAACGGAGGCAAGAGCATCTTCTAATAAAAGCGCAACTGTACTCAATGATGTGACTATTACCGCAAGAGGATGTCACACTCCGGAAAGAGGGCCGCAAGGTCCACAAGGCGCTCCAGGATCGGGCGGCGGCGGTGGAGGCGGGACAGGTATAGGCACGACAGGAGCGACAGGTCCTCAAGGACCACAAGGCGCCCAGGGAGCTGGTGGAGGCGGGACAGGTATAGGCACGACAGGAGCGACAGGTCCTCAAGGTGCTCAGGGCTCTCAAGGGGGTGCCGGAGCTGCGGGTGATCCAGGTGCTACAGGTCGCACAGGTCCAACAGGACCACAAGGGATCATAGGTCAAACAGGTCGCACAGGTCCAACAGGGTCACAAGGCTCAACAGGTCGCACAGGGCCACAAGGATTCACAGGATCACAAGGGGCAGCTGGTATTGCCTCTAACACAGGAGCGACAGGTCCACAAGGATATACCGGTCCAACAGGTTATACAGGCCCTCAAGGCGATCCTGGAATTGCCTCGAACACAGGAGCGACAGGACCACGTGGTTTCACAGGACCCACAGGCCCTCAAGGCGATCCTGGAATTGCCACGAACACGGGAGCAACGGGTCCGCAAGGATTCACCGGGCCTGCCGGCCTTGGATCTACAGGACCAACAGGGGTAACTGGAGCGGCCGGCCGCACAGGAGCGACCGGTCCGCAAGGTATTGCAGGATCTGCATCTAACACAGGCGCGACAGGTCGCACAGGTCCAACAGGGCCGCAAGGTCACACAGGACCACAAGGATTCACAGGGCCACAAGGGGCGACAGGTCGCACTGGCTCAACAGGACCACAAGGATTCACAGGACCACAAGGATTCACAGGCCCACAAGGGGAGGTAGGATCTGCCGTTAACACCGGGGCAACGGGGCCACTCGGCCCAACCGGTCCGCAAGGAGTCACTGGGCCGCAAGGGGTGGCTGGCTTTGCGTCTAATACAGGGGCGACAGGACCACTTGGTTCAACAGGTCCGCAAGGATTCACAGGTCCACAAGGGGTGGCTGGCTTTGCTACTAATACAGGGGCGACGGGTCCTTGCTGTGGAATTACAGGCCCAACAGGCCACGCGTTTACAGGTCCAACAGGTCCTCAAGGTCGCACAGGTCCAACAGGACACGCCTTTACAGGTCCAACAGGTTCTCAGGGTGCAACCGGCAGATCGCTCACAGGTCCAACGGGTCCTGCGGGTCCACAAGGCGCGCAAGGGACAGCAGGTGGTGGCGCTGGCGCCTCTAAATCAGCTGCCTACGCCTTTTACTATGTGAATGCTGCGGAAGTTGTTGGTTTTGGTGCTACAACCTCTCCACCATCACCATTCGGCCTTGTGGAGTGGCAAGCAGAGGGTGCAAATACAATCAATGAGGTTGTTTTTGCAAATGGCACAGCAGGGACGTTTGTTACTGTAACTGGAGATGGCGGTGCTGGCCATGGTACTTGGATAACGGGGATTACAATGCCATTTACTGGATGGTATAGAGTCTCTATCAATACTGTTGGTGCGTTTACCGGAAGCCCTTTCCCCACCACGTTTGCTTTAGTTGTAGGTGGTACAGTGACAGGGGGAGGCCCTGGTCCAAACACTGCAAATCTTAACGGCGGCTTTACAGAAAAAGTAGCAGTTGTTGGCCAAGCGACGCAAGATGTCATTGTGTTCTTTATCGGTGGAGATGTGATAAGAGTGATAGATGTTACGTTCCCTCCTCCAGCAGCAGGCACTCAAATTCCGATACAGGCAACAAGATTACCAAGCGATCCAGGCACTGTACCTGCCTCGCTTACGATCGAGTTCTTGGGCAATCCGTAGAGAAAAGCTTGAAGTAAGTTCGGTATACAAAGCTGTCATAAAACGAGCCCATTGCATCGGCAGTAAAATCTGCCGATGCAATGGGCTCTTTTTTTTGTATAAATTCTTCTTGATATAAAAATTAAAGTGTATTTGAATGAACTCAAACCAAGAATCACAACCACAAAAATAAGGAAATTTATTCATATGAAAAGAATATATATAGTTGCTTTGTCGCTTGCGACATTTTGCAGCGCTTCGTTTGTTAGCGCAACAGAGGTAAAAGAATCCTCTAACAAAAGTGCGGGTGTGCTAAATGATGTCACTATCCCGGCCACTATCCCGACAAAAGGACTTCAACCCACAAAAAAAGGACCGCAAGGTCCAAAAGGTGTAGTCCGTTCAAGTGAAGGCCCCGTTAAATCAGCTGCCTACGCTTATTACTATGTGAATGCATACGAAATGGTTGGTGCAGGTGCGACCAGAACTCCGCCCACATTTAGCATGGTTGAGTGGCAAGCTGACGGTCCAAATACGGTCAATAAGATTATTTTTGCCGATGGCTCGGCTGGATCGTTTGATGTTGTAAGCGGAGATGTCGGAAATCCAACTTGGATTACCGGGATTAAAACCCCATTTACTGGATGGTATAGAATCTCTATCAATACTCTGGGTGTGCAGGCTCTTTCATCTGGTTTCCCGACTTTTGCATTAGTTGTAAATGGTTCGGTGGTCCAGGCCCCGATCTATGGCAATCCAAATACTGCATTTCTTACTGACTTTACAGTAAAAGCATCGGTTATTGGTCAGGCTTCACAAGATGTGATTGTTTTCTTGAACGCAGGGGATATGATGAGAGTGATAGATGTTAGTGTGGATTCTCCGGAAATAGGTATTGTCATTTCGCCTGGGCCAACGAAATTGCCAGTAGGTCCGGATGGTGCAGCAGGTGTGGATACGGTGCCAGCTTCGATTACAATTGAGTTCCTAGGTAATTGCTGACCGTTTTTAGGATAATGGGCCTATAACACTTGCAGATTTTTCTGCAGGTATTATGGGCTCTTTTTTATCATAGCCCTTTTTTTCTCTTCATGTACAGAAATTTTTATTTTCTAGATTATGTTCACTTGTGTTACGATTGAACCGATTTATCATCTACTTGTACATACTTTGTTAGGACGCTTAAATTATGAGTTCAATTGTGTTGTCTAAAAATCGCTTAAGCAGCCTCTTGCATGGCTTTTTGCTATTTTCTCTTTGCCTCGCCTTTTTCACGGGATGTAGCTCTCCAGACATCATCGTCAATAATCTCGACGAAAGGGAAGCAAACGAAATCCTCGTCTATCTATCGACAAAAGGGATTAATGCCGAAAAAAAAGAAAACACCAGTGGCAGCAAACAGGGAGGGGGCACAAAAGTGACCTTATGGGATATTTATGTGCCGGTCAATAAAAGTCGTGAGGCAATGTCACTGCTCAATCAAGTGGGCTTACCGAGAAGGCGCAGCCAAAATCTTTTAAATATCTTTGGCACCTCAGGGCTTGTCCCATCGGAGATGGAGCAGCAAATTAAATATCAGGCAGGGCTTGCTGAGCAAATAGGCAATACGATCCGAAAAATCGATGGGGTCTTAGACGCTGAAGTGCAGCTTTCATTTCCAAAAGAAGATCCCTTGAATCCCACCTTGGAAAAGAAAAGCAGAATCACAGCCTCCGTTTACGTCAAACATAATGGCGTCTTAGACGATCCAAACTCTCACCTTAGCACCAAGATCAAAAGGCTTGTGGCTGCAAGCGTTCCGGGTCTTGATTACGACTACGTCACCGTAATAGGAGAAAGAACGCGCTTTAACGAACTATCTTCTTATGGCGGGACGAACGTAGAAGAGGAAAAACACCTTGTCAATGTGTGGTCGATAACAGTTGCAAAGAGCTCTTTAACGCGCTTTAGAGTCGTCTTTTTTACCTTTACTTTGCTTCTTCTCATGGAGACATTAATCATTGTCTGGATCCTTTGGAAGATGCATCTCGTATTGCAACAAAGTGGCGGCGTAAAAGAGCTCTTTACTCTAAAGCCGCTTGCTCTTGAGAAAAAAAGTGAAACAGATGAGTTACAGAGCGATAAGGCAATAGATCACGAAGCGGGGGATGGGGATGAGGAAAATAGCGACCATATCGATAAAGATGTCGATCACACATAAGAGCTCGTAATGACTCCAAAAAGCGCTTTATATTTTAAGGCATTGTTAAGCACCTTCCACCCAAGTGTTGGTGAATCGCTCTTAAAACACTTGCCGCAAGAAGAGGTTAAGCAGATATTAAGCCAAAGGGTCAATGCGGCTGGAATTTCATGGGCGTTGCAAAGGCCAGTAGAACTTTTAGAGTCTGTGCATTATTCTTGGTATGTCAAACCCATTTCAAAAATGCCTTGTTTTTTGCAAAAGGCAATTGCAACTATGTTTCCAAGCGCTTCAACAAATGCGCTTAAAAAACTTTTAAAGTTACCCGCCGTATTGCCAAAAATACCTCCTTTGTTTAAGGGTTTTTTACTCAGCTACCTCTTTGAGCATACAGACTTTTTATCTATCGAAAAGCAAATTAATCCAAAGCAACTTATCCCTTTATCAGCTTTAACCTTTCTTTTAGACTTTTCCAAAGAGGAGATGGTTCATCTCATCGACTATCTATCCCTTTACGATTTAGCAGATGCCGTTCGGCACATCATCGATAAAAGTCGCCTTCAAGGGATCTATAAGATGTTAAGCGAAAAGGAAGTGGCCTTTTTAAGGCTTGCCGTACAAGAAAAAGAAAAAATTGCAGCAGACAGATCCATCATAGCAAAATGGGCCGACGATCCCAAAAAACTTCGCCTGATTTTACATCGCAGGGGGATGTTTCGCTTGAGCAAGGCTTTATCTGGTCAATCTAGGGAATTTCTTTGGTATGTGATACATGCCCTTGACATCGGACGGGGAGAAGTGGTAGAAGCTGAATATGAAGATAAAGAGATCCCAAATGTCACAGCGCCCCTTATCTTGCAGGTGAAGAGCGCACTAGAATTTATAAAGAAGAGCAGATAGTGAATAGACGGCTGTTTTCCCTCATCAACCAAAAGAAAAGCTTAATAGAGACCAAACATAAAATTGTGCCAAAAGAAGCGATCGAGCAGCTTTTAGATGCAGGTGGCGTGTTAAAAGCCGTGCAAGAGGACGCTACGCGCTATAAGCTAGATATTGCCAAAGAGTGCGAACTTTTGAAAGAAGAAGCGATGCAACAAGGGTATGCCGATGGCTATCAAAAATGGACAGAAGAAATCGTTGCCTTAGAAGAGGAGATTGCAAAGGTAAGAGAAGAGTTTGAAAAAATGCTCATGCCAGTTGCATTAAAGGCCGCAAAAAAAATTGTTGGGCGTGAGATTGAGTTATCAAAAGATGTGATCGTCGATATCGTCGCCAATGCCTTAAAATCGGTGGCCCAGCACAAGCGGGTGACGATCTTTGTCAATAAGGAAGACTTAGATACACTGGAAACGAATCGATCGCGTCTTAAAAGTATGTTTGAAAGTCTTGAAGTGCTATCTCTTAGAGAAAAGGATGACATTGCCAAGGGAGGGTGCGTGATTGAGACGGAAGGGGGGATTATCAATGCTCGCCTTGAAAATCAATGGACGGCTCTTGAAAGGGCGTTTTATTCTCTCATGCTGAAATCAAAAGATAAACCAAAAGAGACTACATGATAGGGCAACGCTTTTTTTCAATGCGCGCATTACTGTGTTGGATCGCCCTTTTTGGGCTTTTTTGTTTGACTCCTGACTTTGTTTTTCCAGATACCCCTCGCAATACGACATCGATCGTAAAAGATGAGGGTAAAGATAAAATTACAGATCCAAAAGCATTGGCGGTGGGTCAAGAGATGGACAATTTTAAGCGGCCGACTATCCTGACACAAGGGATTGTGTTGACCTTGATGTCGCTTTTTCCCTTCATCGTGATGATTTTAACCTCCTTTTTAAAGATCGTGATCGTCTTATCTCTTTTAAGAAGTGCCTTAGGGGTACAGCAGGCTCCTCCCAATCCCATTATCAATGGCGTTGCCTTTATGCTGAGCCTATTTGTCATGTATCCAACGGCCATTAAAATGTATGATGCCGCCAATCAAACGATTGAGCACACAAGAGCGCCGGATTCGATCACATCAGAAGGCTCATCGACTTATATCATTGCCATTGCCCAATCGGCAGCAGAGCCTTTGAAAGATTTTTTAAAGAAGAATTCATCGGTAGGGCACCAGGTTTTATTTTATAAGATGGCGTATAAAGTGATGCCGGATGAATATAAAGATAGGCTCAAAACGGATGATGCGATCATCTTAGTGCCAGCTTACATTACAAGTCAGTTAAAAGAAGCTTTTCAGATCGGTGTGCTGATCTACATCCCCTTCTTTGTTATCGATCTTGTGACGTCTAATATCTTGCTTGCGATGGGGATGATGATGCTCTCTCCTGTCACCATCTCAATGCCATTAAAGCTGTTTTTATTGGTGATGTTAGACGGGTGGACGCTCTTAATTCAGGGACTAGTCTCAACATTTAGGTAAACGATGTATAACACTCAAGTAATGCAGCTTTCTTATGAGGGATTGTTCCTCATCTTAATTTTATCGGCTCCCCCTATTTTAATCAGTATGATCTTTGGAATCATCGTTGCAATCTTTCAGGCCGCCACTCAGATTCAAGAGCAAACCCTTTCCTTTACGATTAAGCTTGTGGCTGTGACTTTAACACTGATGTTGACAGGAGGGTGGCTCGGCGCTCGCATCCTCTCTTTTGCAACGGGTATTTTTGTGCATTTCCCGGAATGGACAGCGCCTCGGTAGAACAAATCTTTATAGAGGCAAAGCTATTTATTTATTTTTATCTTTACAGCCTCTTCTTTTTGGCGCTATTGATTTTGATGGAAGCTACCTTTGGCTTGTCTTAAGCAATAGCGTTTATGTCAGTAATCCTTGGGCCCTGCTCTCTCTTTTTTTCTTGTTTCTTGCAAGGTTTTTACCGATCATCTCTCTTGCGCCTTTTTTTGGAGCAAGAGTGTTACCGCACCCTGTAAAGGTCTTTTTTGCTATTAGCCTCTTTGCAATCTTCTTGCCTCAGCTAATTCTTACGACAACAACACCTCTTGGCTTTACTGTCGATATTCTATTCTTGATGGCAAAAGAGTTTTTTATAGGGCTTACAATTGGATTTATGATGGGAATGCCCTTTATTATCGCGCAAAATGCGGGCATTATCATCGACCACCAAAGAGGGGGAGCAAGTCTTATGGTCAATGACCCGACGCTGCAAAATCAATCCTCTCCCCTTGGTCTTTTATTTAACATGGTGCTTATCTTTGTATTCTTTACAATCGATGGTCCTTTTTTATTTTTAAATGCCATTTTGACATCATATGAGGTGATTCCGCCAGATCGATATCTCAATCCGAAGTTTTTTGACGGAGCGTCCCCATTTTGGCATGCCATGATTGGCCTGTTCAACCGCGTGATGGTCTT
>JABDAE010000020.1 GCA_013289325.1 Chlamydiota bacterium | reverse complement strand
AGATAGGTTGTAAAGCGACCAATTAATCTTGAAGCTTTATCTTCTCCCATTTCGTGCACTAAATTGGAAGAGAGATCCTCCATTTTTTGACACCACCTTTTTAACCACTGTATATATGTATCGGTGCCATCTGACCACTCGCTTAGTTCCCACCCATTTTTAGCAAGTTCCTCTTTTACCGTTAATGGGGAAAAAAACTGGGTTTCCCCTAAAGCTTCTTTCTCTTCTTGATTTAAAGGCGTATAGGCCAAGTTTAAAAAAAGCAGAAGCTCTCCACCTGGCCGTGTGATGCGATGCCAAACATCCAAAATGGATGAAAGAGGTTGTCCCCAATAAAGACTGCCTACGCAAATCACAGCGTCATAAATATCGGATGGAGGAAGAGAGAATTTTGCAAAATCTTGCGTAAAAAACCGACATTTTGAAGATAGCATTGCCTTTGATGCTATTCTAGTCGCCTCAATTGTCAATTCCTCTCCTAAATCCACGCCATCTACAAAAAATGGAAACTCGCTTGCTAATGGAATGCTAAAAGCCCCATTTCCACAGCCTGCATCAAGAATACGGCTTCCTTGAGGAAGAGACATCATTTTAACTCTTTCCCTAATTTCTGGATAAACGGCGCTGCTCGTTTGGCCTACGTATTGATCGCCATGAGCTGCAGCGGCAAGTTCTTTCATTAGCTGCGAGCGCTGATAATGTTGATATTCAACGGCGATTTTAGTCATTTGCGTTGCACTCTGCTAATTGATCAAGCCTCTCTTGAATGTGGCTACAAACTTGATGCAACACATCCCTTGGGGAAATTGCATTAGTCAGTGGTAACGCCTTTACAGCATCGCGCTTTTGCATGCTGCTTAAAATCCCTTCGCGATGATCGGAAAATAATTTTAAGCGGCGCTCGGTTTTGCCTTTATCCTGATCTTCTGCACGGTGCTCTAACTTCACCATCTTTCCTTCTTTTGCCTGCACGGGACAAAAACCTGGCCATGGATTTTCATCAAATTTCCTCACTTGATGCCCACAGTCCGGACAAATAAAACGACCTGGAAGCCTTTCCCAAATATCAGCTTCTGGTATATCCATAAATAGAGGCACATGAAAATCATTTTCCCGTAAAAGGACATCTCTTACCACATCCCCTTGTTTTTCTGTACGGGGGAACCCATCAAAAACATACCCGGTCTGACAGTCTTTTTCACTCATCCGTTTTACCATCATTCCAATGGGAATTTCATCCGGTAGATAAGATGGATAAAATTGTTTATCATAGGTTTGAATGATCCAACCCAAAGGTGTATTAGCGCGCAAATCATCGCGAAACAAATCGCCTGCAGAAATATTTGGGATACCAAATAATTGAGAAAGCATAGTCCCTTGTGTCCCCTTTCCTGACCCGGAAGTCCCAATTAGATTCAAAACAAATCGCCTTTGAGAACCAAATACTAAAGACTTGCTGCCCTTTCTCAAAATCAATAGGGCCTTATTTTGGATGCGTTGTAAGTCTTCTGAAGCTTTGGGGTCAAGTCTTTGCCAAATGCGATCTGCATATAGAATATCAAAAGCTTCATCTTGACCTTTTATTAAAGGCATTAATTTAAAAGCATAAATGGAAACCCACTCATACTGACAATGTTCTTTGGGATCAATTTTGACAATAGGTCTATCTTTCAATTTGGCAAAATAAAGGTGTATCAGATAGTCCCAACCGGGAATTCTTGCATACCGATGACCGCGATATTCAACTTGATCAGCAGACAACTCGATTTGCGTTTCCTCCTGAAGCTCTCTTAAAACCGTTTGAGTGGGAGTTTCATTTTCTTCACTTTTACCTCCAGGAACTCCCCAAGTGCCCGGCTGCTCTTCTTGGCTGCAGCGCATCAACAAAAGCAGACGCTCAGCATGTTCAAGAAAAATAGTTGAAATGACTGTTTTAGGTTTAAAGTCTGGAAAAGCTGTGGGTTTGCAAGCTAAGATCGTCGTCACATTCATATGGCCATTTCCTTTTCTTCCATTTTTTTTAAAGAGGTCTCAAATAGCTCACTTTTGGTGTATTCTTGAATTTTTGCTAAAAAAACGTGATACATGGTCTCAACCCTGTCCAAAGGAATAGAGGAAGAGGGCTTTTGACTTTCTAAGGCAGCCCAAACAAGCGTATTCAAAAATATAAAGGCTCGAAATAACACTATTTTCTCATTGGCCAAAGGATCTGATGTGGGATACAATCGCAAGATCTCTTCGCTATCTACTTCTGCAAACTCTGAAAGAAGAGCCAAATCCCACATGGGATCATTACAGGTTGCAAGTTCCCAATCGTGTAGATACAAACGCGCATCTTGACGAAAAAAGTTTTCAGGATTTGGATCGTTATGACATGGCACCTTTTGAAAATGTTCCTTTGGAATTTGAGATAAACAAGATTTTAAGTGTTGCACGATGCTCTCAACTTCTTGCGGAAAACAAATGCCGTCTTGCCTAGCTTTTTCAGCAGTGACAGCATACCGTTTAAATGGATCAAATTCAGCTGTAATTGGAGACATCTTAGTTGTATGAAGGCGGTGTAAAATCGCCAAAGCTTCTTTAAGATGAGATGCGTTTTGAAAGTCGGCAGCAGTGCAAGATGACCCTAAGAGAAAAGGAGTTAATAAATAACCTTCTTCTTCATCATATCCATGCATATTAAGAAGCGAAAACCCTTCTCTATAAGCCCAGTCAAGTAACACCTTTTCTTGTTTTTGATCGCACAAACGATACGAAACCTCATTCGGGATTCTAAGCACCCATAAACGGCCTAAGCTATCTTGAATTTTAAAATTTCGATTGGAAAAGCTGATTAATTGCATCTCGACATTAAAGCCAGAGGATAAGCATCTCTTAATAAATTGATTGACCTTCTCTTGTAATACCATAGGAAAATGATAATTTTGCAGGGGTAAATTGGATTCAATTCTATTTTCAACTCTATTCATGGTAACACATTCAATGGCATTTTTATGTAACGAAAATGCGCGTACGCATCATCTACAATGGCAAGCTTAAGATGCCGCTCGTTGTTTTCTTCCACAATTTCCCGGACAGCAATGCCTTCCCATACTCTATCTGTACCGTTTATGACTTTCCTGCCACGAATTTCCCTCGTAATTGCATTCCAAAATAGAATATGAAAATGGGACCAATCAGTTCCGCTTGGTCCTGTAATCACTGTATACCAATCTGGCTTATCAGGAACTGCTGTCATTGCCCTAAACCCTTGCTGAAAGAGGACTCCTCCCGTTCCTACATTAGGAAGCCAGCGCAAAGCGACATAGTTAGGAAATCCTACCGTGGTGTTTCTTAAATCCACCTCTACAGCTAACGCATGCCAAATATGAGTCAAAGAATGTTGAATAAGTGGACCTCGAAATGCAAAGAGTAGGTTGTGATGAGGTGTCGTCACTAAGGCTTCTAGATTTAATCCAACAGATGTCTCCGGCCTTTCTGTAAACACGTCTCTTCCCCATGGAGCTTCTTTTACCTCATCGTTGAACCACTGGCGCATATTGTCAAATTTGTCATTTGCAATCCAATTCGTATCGATTGCTCTAAATGCGTTCTCTTCGCCTATGTCTTGAATTTTAAACCGAAAACCTCTGAAGCGCTGCGCGGTATCTGAGCAATTGTGTTTAGAATGTTTTGCGAGTGAACCAGAGGCATAATAAGTTCGATTGTCATCAATAGTCAGCCCCTCTAAATCATATAAACCGTATTTAATAGCTTCGCTGCGATTCATAAGAGGATATGCGCTTAATGGGGAATCTGTGTTATCTCTAAACCAAAAAATCGCGTATTCTTGGGCTTTGATAGAATCTAGGACATTACTATTATCCGACACACCTACGTATATCTCGTGCTGAGTATCATACACTAATGAGGATGGCTCTAAAGTCACGTGATTATTTCCATACGCGATAATTTGTTTTTCGACCCCTACAAATTCGGCAAGTGGGTACTCAGAAGGATTTACTACCACTGATGGGGAAAAGATTCCCACCCTGTTATCTGGAATAGACATGAGAGGATCTCTTCCCATAGCTGCAAAGGGTATATCCATATCGGGGATAGACCTTTTCGACAGATCGGAAATAGGCACGTTGAAGTTATTTTTTATGCTTTCTTTAGGTTGGTGTTCATGAGAGCCCTTTACATGTGAGACAACATCCTTTACTAGTCGTTGACTTTCTTCAGCCATTTTTTTCTCATATTCAATCCATTTGGGTGTGTTCAACTTGGGTGCGTTCCAACTGCCCCCATCTAGATGTTTTTGTAACGTTTTGAAATTAAAAGACCTTAAAGCTTCAGCCCCTTGCAAGGAAAAAAGATAAGAAAGGGACGTTAAGGTGATTGTCTGGATGGAAAAAGAGCTTTGTCTATATCCTGAAGGACCTAAAACGTTTGCAGTCATGTAAAGAGAAGTAATAGCATAAAAAATTGGGGGCGATAAACTTTCAGGAATCGCGCAAGTCTGCGCAAACGAAATAGGCTGACACATTGTGCGCATTTCCAGTGGATGTGCCAGTTGTGGACGACTACTTCCATTAGACATCACAAAAGCCTGCTGACCAAACGAGGACAAAAACAACTTTTCCAGCTCTTTATTGCCTGAAGAAATCCCAATTTCTGGCCCATAGAGTCCCATTACTCTCGTGAATACAACTGTAAAGGAAGAGCCACTCTCATCTTGGATTTGCAAGCTAATTTCCTCTTCGCTCTTGGCTTCAATTCTATCTAGATGAAAACGCGTTTCATAATAAGCTTCAAAACCTTTATCTTGGTCAACCCACCTACCCTCTTTTTCGACTGTGATCGTACTTCCATATAAGGTCGTTCTTGTGTTTCCCGATACTGTACTTGTATATCCTCTTAAAGAAGGGTAATGATAATGAACGCCTTCTTTTGTGGCATGGGCTTTGGGAATAAATCCAAGAGCCATTTTCCCAATTGCTCTTAGCCAAGGAGCGATATACTTTTTTTCATTTGCAGTTAAATTTGTAAGCTCAAGTGTACGATCGACAAAATAGGAAAGACCATAAAACCCACCCACACTTACACCGAAATAGGCAGCAATTTTTGGAACCTCTTTCCAAAGTGAATTGGAAATGGCTGATTGGATTGAAGAGACACAATTTGCGCCAAGTAATATTGTCGAAGAATAGCTAAGCACGTTGCCGATTTCTTGAACGACATCAATCTCTTTCAACGTTCTTGCATAAATCTCTTCTTCAGGGGTGCGAGGCTGTCCTTTTATATATTTCCAAAGAAGACAGGCTTCCTTTCCCATATTCACGACAGGCATTTTTCTAGGAGATATTTTTTGAATGAAGGTGTTAGCAAGCGAAATCAAACTACTGACCGACATACGGTCATTTTGAAAAAAAACCTTTTCTATCCAAATATTTGAAAGAAATGCGGTAAGCGATGCTGCGATGGCGTTGGCTTCTTGGTAAGTATTGACTTCGGGCTTTACTTCCACATTTTCAGAAGGCGCAGCTTGCCTTTGAGCTTGCCTCTGATGGATACTTTCAAAATATCGCGCTCGAGCGTCTCTGACTTCTTGTATACTTGACATTTTAAGCCTTTGGTTGTTTCTCAATAAAAAGTGTAATAAATTTAGGAAATTAGAGTAAATTATTTTTTTCTCCTACAAGTTGCAAAAAATTAGCTGGTGTGACTAAAATCGACACTATTTTAACCTAGATCCGGCAGTTCGAGATGGCAAATTAATGCAAGATCTTGAATTAGAATCACTTTGCAATGGGGTGGGACATTCCCAAATGGTGAAGGACCACCCCATTGCAAATGATTCTGGTTCAAGAGATTGCGTTAAGTTGCCGTCTCCAACTGCCGGATTTAGGTTTAAGGAACCTACACCCACTTCAATTTAGATAAATATGATGCACACATTATCCACGCAATCAATTGATAATAGAACCTCTCAAGAACTAAGTAATTTAAAAGAGTGCTCAGCTCATGAGCCGATAGCTCATTTACAAGCGCAATTCAAAGAGCAAGGCTACCTATTCATTCGCTCTTTTTTTCCAGCGTCAGAGATTTTACAAATTAAAGCAAGAGTTGTAGAAGCACTGGAAAAAGAAGGATGGGGAAAATTTCAAGGCGAAAGATTCATTGCCATAGAACCTGTCAACAGAATCAACTCTCCTGCCTTTCACCGATGTATTGCGCAAATTATGAAAGAGGAATCTTTGCATGATCTTTCACAATCCCCTCTTATACTTACATTTTTAAGTGCGTTGCTTGGGGAAACAGTGTATTCTCATCCAAGAAAAATGATGAGGATCACATACCCCTATCACCTCAATCCAAAGGACCGCATCCCCCCACACCAAGATTTATTTTATGTCAAAGGGGAACGCGATACATTCACTGCATGGATTCCGTTAGGCGAATATCCACCAGAGCATGGGGGATTGCTTGTCTCACCAAAAACACATAAAGAAGGGCTATTTCCCACTGAATCAAGTGCAGAAGGGCGCTTTGGCTGCAATGCTGTTGAAAAAAACATCAAAGAATTTACCTGGTGCAAAGCGCATTATAGGCCGGGCGATCTTTTACTCATGCATTCGCTCACGCTTCATCAAGCAGGGATTAATGAAACAGATCAATTTCGACTCTCTCTTGATTGTCGCTATTCTTCCATAACGAAAAGTATCAATGCCGATCAACTTCTCCCCCCCTACTTCCCCGATGTGCCAGATTGGAATCAACTTTCTAAAAATTGGAAAAATCCAGATCGATTTAAAGTTCCAACGACGTTGAAAATACTTCCAAAAGAACAAAGCCTTCATGAAGTCATGTTAACACCCTCTCAGTTTTGCTGAAATATTAAGGATTTTGGAATGTTCACACACTCAACTGTCGATCTTGAAACTGCCATCTGGCTCAAATGTCGCTTACTTGTCGAAGGGTGCAGTATCGATCAAACGGTCAGGTTTCCCGAATGGATTCATCAGAAAAAAATCCATCTTTATGCCCACTCTACTGAATCAACAAGTAATAAGATACCCGATGATTTGCTAATTGGCGATGGGGAATCTCAGGTCATATGTAGAATTCGATATCGGGAAAAAGCCTCGTTGCAAATTACTCAAAAAGAAAATAATTATTTTCTTTTCGATAAAGAAGATGGGCAGCTTATCCCAATTTCTTTTCCAGAGGGACCAAAATATGAGCAGGCGAGTGTCCAAGGCCATCCGCTCTCCTCTATTTGTTCATCGCTTGGGAGAGACTTGCTTGGGATTACTCCTAGCAACTACTGTTTCTATTTTAAAGATGGAAAGCAGTGCCGTTTTTGTGAGATTTTTCCGACCTACCAAGATAAAGTCGAGTATCCAAAGGCCCTAAAAGACGTCCCCTTGATTTGTGAAGCTATTCAAAAAGCGATGGCACTTGATGAACGCCTTTCCCATATTGCAGTTACATCAGGCAATATCCGCTCCTATGATTATACATTTGAATATTTCATTTCCATTGGAGAAAAACTCTTAGAACTTGGATTAGACAATCAAGGGGGAGATGTTTTGGCAACACTTATGCCCCCAGATCAGCCCCATTTAATTGAACGGCTGAGTCAAACTTTTTTCAATAAAATCTATTTTCCGATTGAAGTCTATGAATATGAACATTTTGTCCGGGTTTGCCCCGGAAAAGCTGAGTATGGTTATCATAAAATTATGGAGCGGTTGGCTCTTGCTAAAGAGGTTTTTGGCAAAGGGAATGCGTATACAAACCTTGTTTATGGAGTCCAGTCATTGAATCAAAAGCTTGACCCTTTTAGTTATTGTCCACTTAAAGAAAATGAAAAGGGACTCATCGCAGTTGACCAATTTTTAAGAATGGGGATTATTCCCGCATTCACCCTTTATCATTTTAGTGGGTATAACCAAATAGGCAACATTGAACTCAATTCGCTTGCGACTTATGAATTTTTTAAAAAATGGGGAGAAAAAGTCTATGAGTCGCAGATTGTTCCCAAAGAAAAAAATTCTATGCTATTTAACTCACACTCATTATCCAACACGCTAATCAATGATGTTTTTCGCATGGCAAAAGGAAAACGCGAATGTTAAACAGCAATTCCTACTATATCCCGGGCTACCCTCTTGCACCCCATTCTAGGGTTGCTAAATTTTTAAAGAGAATTGCTGCATGTTAAGTTACTACCTCACCTTGGCCCTTTTAGCAACTATTTTAGGGGCCTTTGGTAAATACGCGGATTTACTCAACGAACATGGGATGAAACCTCTTTTAAAAGAACCCCCTTTATTATCAGGGATTATCTGGGGAGGTGCGGGGGTGCTCATCATGCTGCTTTCTCCAGCTGCGGGTATTACCTATGTCGCGCATGTCCTTTACTGGTTTTTACGTGTGAAGTTGGAATATCCTAACCACGCGTGTGCTGGGGTGATGATTCTTTTAGGGGCGTTTATTCTACAAAATGACTACTTGGCGGCTCATCCTTACCAACTTTTAGCAGTCTTTCTCGGCTATACGATTACAGGCTATCTACACGTTTATCTCAAAGAACATGTGCCATCTCTTACTCAATTTTTACGTTTACGCTTAAGAATTTACTTAGTGGCACTCATTTATTCATTATATATCTCCAACATCGACCCCTTTTTTACGACATGTTGTGGGATGATTGCATGTGAGATTGTGACAAAATATCTCCCAGAAAAAATAAAAATATGCTAAGCCCGCAACTCGTCACATCAGTTGATCTTCTTCCCCATTTCTCCAAGTCAATTGAAGTATCAATTGTTTTTTTAGAGCATCTGCAGCATATTTTGTTGTTAAAAAGAAGCGATGAAGAAGAAGAGGCTGGCACATGGGGAGTTCCTGGAGGAAGAGGAGAGGATGGAGAAACTCCCCTAGAAACAGCTTTACGAGAGCTAAAAGAAGAGACTTCGATTCAGCTTAACGAAAGTCAAACAATCTATCATGGACATAGGTTTGGGAGGGTACAGGAGATTGACTTTATCATCCACCTTTATCAAGCCAAGGTTGAAGAAAGACCTAATGTGATTTTGAATCACGAAGAGCATTTAGCATATGTTTGGACCCATATTAGCGATTTTAACTCTTGGCCTTTAATTAAGACTCAAAAGGCCCTTTTTGATATTGTATACAGGTAAATATGACAAATCCCATCCCTACTTCCGGCATACATGAGATCCATCAGGTATCGACTCCTGTTACAACAATTAATCAGCTTTTACGTGCCAGGTGTCCTCCTCCACAAGATATTTCAGACCAGGTTTACTTTGATTATAAGGCGTTTGATAAACGCTTTAAAGAGCTTTTGGAACAGGTTCCGATTAAGGTCCAATTAGAAGCTGCCGAAAGTATTCTTTCAAATACACTTCCAAAAAACCTGCTCCATTATGAGTACAGAAACAGCTCAAAACCTTAAAATTTTACCGGCGCATGAATCCTTTTCTTTAGAAGCGATTATTGAAGCTAAGATGCGCAATTCTACCTTAGCCCCTTCAAAAAAAGATGAGCGTTTAATCGATCGACTCGATCGAACCTATACACAAGTGGGAAGGCTCTATTTTGATCATCGGTTGGCAAATCCAATAAGCGATATACAAATCATTCAAGCGCGTCAAGAGGTGACGCAAGAATTTATAAATTCCTCATTGGCACATATACTTGAACCCTTATTTCAAGAACTTAAAGAGAGTGAAGAGCACATTCTTGGTTTCTTTGCTAAAAGACCTGTAGAAATTGATAGCCGCTTTCTCGCTTTAAAATTTACAGCTGGGGGAAAAGAGTTAAATAAGCGAGTCAACCAATATAGCGCGATCGTCAGTCTATCGGCTGCGATTAAAACAACAGAATCTGGACTTTCTGCCCTTTTAAAAGCTGCAACAGTTGTGGCCATGCCACTTTATGCGTTGAGTCTAACCGGCTTATTAGAAGAATCGGCAAATGAAGTCCTTAATGAAGCCCTTGAAGAATTTGCCAATCGCACAGCCATTACATCGGGGGTGACCCTTGGTTTGATGCAGGCAATTGGGGGACCAACCTTGCGAGCAGGAGCTGCAATCACTGCAGCTGGCGTGACAGTATCTAGTGTTCCAGCGACATTTGGGTACTTTTCTGCAAATTTAAATGTCGAAGCATATGTTCAAAATAAATTGGTCGTTGTGGCCCGTTATTTTAGAGCGATGGAAAAGATTTATACATTGCTAACTTCAATAGAAGCGATCTCATCTCGTCTTGAACACTTTGAAAAGCTTAAAAGCTTTTTCCAAAATCCGGATCTTCAATATTTGTTCTCCTTGCTTAGAAGCCGCACTTTCAACGCGAAGGCGTCCTATCTTTTTTTAAGAGGCCCTGTTGTGCTTGTATGGGAGTACTTCACGCGCGAATTTGTGATAACTGAATTTGAAAAAGCTTTTTTAGCTATTGGTGAAATCGATACATTTCTATCTGTTACAAGGTTAATGGCAGAATCTGATATCGAGGGCAATTGTCCCTATTGCTTCCCAAAGTATGTCGAAAATAAAAGCGGAGAAAAACCATTTATATCCGTCATTGGACTTCACAATCCTCTTGTGCCATTCGTTCCAGAGTGTAGTGAAGACCTGATTAAACTCGGTCTTCACTCTTCTCAAAATCTACTCCTTACAGCACCAAACACATCGGGTAAATCGACCAAGATTCGCGCACTTGCCTATCTCGCAGCGTTACAAGGATTGGGAATTGCTCCCGCTAAAGAGGTAAGTGGATCTCTTTTCGATTTGGTAATCTCTTCAAAAGGGCTCATGGATAGCAGCCAGCAATCGCTTCATCAAAGTTATCTTAACTTTTCAAATCAATTGCTCGCAAAACTTGAGCAAAGTCCAGATAAAAATGTTCTTGTGCTATTAGACGAGGCCTTTACGACAACGGAATCTAAAGATGGCGCCTCTTTTTTAAAAGGGCTGTTAGATCTATTACAAGAAAAGAAAAATGCAGTCGTGCTTGTCGCCTCCCACTTTAAAGAGCTCATCGACAACGTAGAAGGGTATGTGCATTATACGATCGAGCCATCTTCAAGAAAGCTCATTTGTGGCTCATTTAAAGGGTCCAATGCGTTCCAATTAGCGGAACAGATGGAAGTAGGCCATGATCTACTGGACCGTGCAAGACAATTTCGTGCAACGATGGAGATGCAGTCATGATCGCAAACGTCACCCAAGATAAGGCCCAAGCCTTTAATATAGAATCACCCTCTTTTGCAAAGAGAACAACAATTGACCAAATTGGACAAATTTTTTCCTTAAGGGTGCCAAATCCTAGGTCTATTCCCAGCGAACACTACGATTATAAAGCTTTTGACACCCGTTTTCGATCCCTTTTAGAACAAGTTCCAATCCATACACAATTAGAAGCTGTAGAAAGGATTCTAAAGCATGTTCTTCTTCAAGAAAGCGAAGGGTCGATTATGGATCTCCAAACAGCTCTTGACTTAAAAATACTGCCAGCAGGTGAAAGCTACTCACCAGATGAGCTTCAAGAAGCTCAAGAGGCAAATAGATGTGTGTCAAGGCATGTAGATGATAAATTTTTAGCTGATGAATTGGATAGAACCTTCACTCATTTGGGACGTTTTTATTTCGATTATCTCCTCACCAATCCAACAAATAATGCAATTACCATTTATTCTAGACAAGCTGTGGCTAAGGCATTTGCGGAAAGTTCTTTGCGCCTGTCATTAGAAACACTCTTTGAAGATCTTCAAAGAAATGAAGAGCATGTTTTGGGTTTTTTCGCGGAAAGGCCTGTTGTGGTAGCGGGGCGTTTTAGGCATTTGAGGTTTACAGCAGGAGGCGATGCCTTTAACAAAACAGTAAACCAATACAGCCCTGTAGTGACGTTATCGGCTGCCTTGAAAACGACGGAGGCCGGTTTAGCTGCCATTTTAAAAGTGGGAGCTGCCATTGCGCTTCCCTTGTATGCGCTGAGTTTGACTGGGGTCATGAGCGAAACTTCCAAAGAATCTTTAGAAAATTTTGCAGATAGAACAGTTGCTTCATCGGGAACTTTAAACGCCCTTGTCCAATATCTTGGCAACCCGTTACTTAAAGGAGGAGTGGCGCTTGCGGCAGTTGCTGTTTCAGCTTCTAGCATTAACTCTAGTTTTGGTTTCTTCTTAGCCGACTTGCACATTGAGTCATATGTACAAAATAAATTGGTCGTTGTCGCTCATTATTTTAGAAGCCTGGAGCGGATCTATGAATTGCTAGCATCAAATGAAGAGATCACCACTCACCTTAAGCACTTTGATAAACTCACCGCGTTCATGAAAAATAAACAATTGCAATATCTTTTTTACCTATTGAGATCGAGCACGTTTGATTCAAAAGCTTCTTGTATGTTTTGCCGCGGTCCTGTTGTCATAGGATGGGAATTGATGTCAAGCGACACTGTGAAGGTGGAATTTGAAAAAGCCTTTTTAGCAATTGCAGAAATTGAGGCTCTACTCTCTATTGCCCGTTTAAAGGTTGAATCTCAGCAAGAAGGGGCAAGGTCCTTTTGCTTTGCCGAATATGTCGTGAGTGAGACAGGTAATACCCCATTTATAAAGGTAGAAAACTTAAGCAATCCAGTAATTCCATTTCATTTAGGAGATTCGACCGATACTCTTTTCTTAGGTATTAAGACAGCCCAAAATCTACTTATCACTGCGCCAAACACTTCAGGTAAGTCGACGAAAATGCGCTCTTTAGCCTATTTGGCTGCTCTGCAAGGCCTTGGGATTGCTCCTGCCAAGGCAGCGCAATTGTCGATATTTGATTGGATCGTCACATCTAAAGGATTAACGGATAACAATGAACAATCGCTCCATCAAGCCTACCTCAGTTTTTCAGCAGACTTAATTAAAAAAATAGATGCTAATCCTGAAAAAAAAGTCCTTGTATTATTAGATGAAGCATTTACAACGACTGAATCTCATGATGGCGCAGCATTTTTAATGGGGCTGCTCGATCTATTGCAAGATAAAAAAAATACAATGGTGGTTGTGGCTTCCCATTTTAAAGAGCTCATCGATAGCCTCAAAGGGTATTCTAGCTATACGATCGATGAGAGTTCACGAAAACTTGTCCCGGGATTTTTCGAAGGGTCCAATGCATTTGTGTTAGCCGAAAAGATGGGGATCAATCAAGCATTAATTGATAAAGCAAGAGCATTTCGCCAAAGTATCGGACATGCCTCGTGAGATAGCGAATAGATTTCTTTCAAAATTTTTGAAACACTTTCTTACCTTGTTGAGTAGGACTTAAGAACAAATTTATATTGACATAGGAGACGTATAATATGGCATCATTAGCACCCTTTCTAAATGCAGGAGCTGCAGCCGCAACGCCACAAATAGCTAATCATGGCGCAGTTTTTGCTGCTGGATTTTTTGGAAGACCATTAGTAGAAAATGCCTATACAAATTTCACCAATTTCTGTAGCAATTATGGAGGCAATGATCAATTAAAGTTAAATCAAATGACTCATCTTTATTCAACCATTATAAGTGGGCAATTACTCAACACTTCTCGAAAGATAAGCTTTACTGCTACAATCTGTCCTGCAACAATTAACGCCAAATGGACTTCAACATTAGTTAAAGAACGCCTAAATGAAATATGTGAGTGTCAAAAAGGTTGCCGCCGTAATAGGCTAGTCGATGAGAAATACCCAGCTCCTGAAAATATATTTTTAGAGGAAATGAAAGAATGGATTGTGAGGTTTACGCAACAAGGCAACTTTAATGAGGAAGCGAAAACCGAAATTGAAAAGAGAGTAGAATATATAACTAGTACAGCCCGCCTGGATGGTATAACTTGGAGTGGAGAATTTGTTGGTTTTTTAGAAGGAAAGCTTTTCGATTTTTTAAAAATTTTAAAAAAAACTATAACCAAAGAAATAAAAAGAAACTCGCTACGTATAATTTTAGAAAAAATTAACACGCTTGGAATAGCTATTATTATGAATTGTATTCACATAATCTATGATTTAACAGGTTTAAATGGATTAAATGTTAAAAATTTAACTTTAGACGGATTACTAGATAGACATGAAACTCTTAAAGAAAATGATTGGGGGAAACTTATTCTTTCAATTATCACAACGGCTACACTACAAGAGCTTATTTCAACTACTAATCAGGATGGGGTACAATTTTCAGGGTCACTAGAAGCAAGACAGCAGAATTTCTATAATCAAATCCTTTCCATGTTAGACTTTTTTTTATTATGTAAAACTTACAAAGATTTTGGAGATACTGGTGGAATCGTACATTTAAAAAATAAAATAAATGAAAAATCTGTAAGAGATGATATTACATTTGTTTTTGATAACCTAAAACAGATAGGCAAAGAAATACAAATCGAAGTTCAAGAAAAAATTAACAGTGGAAAAGCTAGAAGATGTCGCTGCCCAATACGTTTGAATTCTAATGCCGCATTAAAATTGAGGAATAACCTTAAAATCGAAACAGATCTATTAGAAACAAACCTAGAAGCTTGCTTAACTGCATTAGGTGAAATGTCAACTGAAGCCCTAACAGATAGTAATGATAGATCTTATTTGAAAAATGATAATGAGACAATTCTCCGATATGCCAACGATTTACATACTCGAGTTCAAGCTGCACGAATCCAAAGTATGCGGACTGAGGATGTAATGATGGCCACTGTCACCTTTACGGACAGCATTTTACCCGGGCAAAAGGGTCCAGATAGTGCATCCGAGGGCGTTGGAACAGCGGAGAGCTTAGCTGAAGAGTCGGATACGCCAGATGAGAGTCCCTCGCCTGAACAAAAACTGACCGAAAAGGTGATCACCCCTGAAAATAATTCCACAAAGAAGAGAAAACGGGCTGCAAGTCAAAAATCTGACGGTGACAATGACAATGTTCCTTCCCAATCAAAGCCATCTAGCAAAAGGGCAAAGCAAAAGTAAGTGCTGTTAAACCTAAAAACGGCAGTTGGAGACGCTAAATTGACACAATCTCTTGAACTAGAATCATTTGCAGTGGAGCGGTCCAACACCCTTTGGGAATGTCCCGCCCCACTGCAAAGTGATTCTAATTTTTTCCAGCTTTCAACTAGAACGAGTATATACTCAGGCCACCTGAATCCTGGAAGTTTCGGGGGTCATAAAGACTCAAATGCTCTTCAGTATGATCGCAGTAAAGGGATGCATCACAAACTCTGGTGAACTCAAAGGACTTGCCTCATCTTCTTCAGTGATATCATTAGGAGCTGCCGCAGAAGTGTTTACAATCACATGCCATTTTAAACCTTGGTTTGGCTCTGGAAGCATAACCTTTCTGTACTCGTTAGAAGGATTGAACGCGACAGTGATCGTATTCTCAAAAGTAGTCACTAATAGCGGGTCATTGCCATCCCAATTTGGCCTCCCACTTTCATGGCCATGCCAAGTGACATCTTCGTGAGTCAGGAAATGGTTTTTTCGTAATACGGAATTATTTGATCTGAATTTATTCAATAATGACACAAAACGCACCATTTCATTATCTTTTGTTTCCTCCCAAAGAAACCAGTTGATTTCATCCAAGTTGTAAGGGTTATCGTTTCCTCCCAGCGTGTGGCCATACTCATCTCCCATACGCAACATAGGCGTTCCAGTAGAAGCCATCAAAGCGGTATAGTGATTCTTCATTTGTTTGTTGCAATTCATACTATGAGAAACAAGGTCCTTAAGGCTATGACCATCATGGCAAGTAATAAAGTTGATTCCAATTGAATGTAAAAAACGCGATGAACCGCATAATGAATCGGCAAATTCTCCCTTTGCACTAGCGTCTCCTCGGATGTATTTTCTTGTTGCATCGCGAAACTTGTCATTCCACTCTTGCCATTGGGAATTGGTACGAGAAAATCTTCCAAGAGCGTACGCCTGAGGTTCCCAAGGTTCAGCAATAAGTTTTACCTGAGATAATACTTCGTCGTTGTTGATTAAGTCGAGTAGAGGGTGCGATCCATCGATGTCACCTTTTTCATTTCTAAATAATGTGGAAGCTAAATCGATGCGGAAGCCATCGATTCCCATTTCTTCTACCCAATATTTGAAGACATCCATGACAAACTGAAGCCCTGCAGGGCTGTTACAATTGAATGTATTTCCACAATCAGTGTAATTTTTGAAATATACTTCATCCCGAATATAGTAGTCATTTGCTGACAAAGCTTTGAAGGACAAAGAAGGCCCTCTATGATCTCCTTCACCTGTATGGTTAAAGGCAATATCAAGAATGACTTCGATGTGATTTCTATGGAGTTCTCTCACCATGGTTTTGAATTCGTTGACAATTCCCGCGCCGTCACTCGCCGCGCTATAACGTTGCATTAGAGCAAAGAAATTGATTGTATTGTAGCCCCAGTACTGGTCAAAATTGAGTTCGTCAAATTCCTGGACGGGTAGAAGTTCAACTGCGTTAATTCCAAGGTTTTTAAGGTAGGGGATTTTAGAGATGATGGCAGAAAAAGTGCCAGGATTTGTTACATTGCTTGTTGGATGTTGGGTAAACCCACGTACATGCATTTCGTAGATAATAAGATCTTCTTTTGGGATCGATGGTTTATTAATCCCTTGCCAATCAAAGTTGCACGGTGGAAGAATGACTCCTAAAGGGTCATATGCATATTTGTTTTCAGACTCAGATACTCCGAACTTCTTTCTGCTAACAACAGATTTTGCGTAAGGGTCTAGGATTGCTTGCGTTCCTTGAGCTGTTTGGTAAGCGTAAAGATAAAAAGGTGGTAAAGATTTTATGAATACGTGCCAAATATCTTTCGTCTTATGGACATTTGCATCAAGTCTAAATTCAGCAATGAGTTGACGATTTTGTGGATCAAAAATGCAAAGTGCTAGATTGTCAGTCTTTGCCAAGACAGCAAAGTTAACGCCAAGTCGGAATACAGACGCTCCCTTTAAGCTAGGCTTTCCTTTGAAAACCTGGGCTATGTTTGGATTGCGTGGAATAGATTCAGGCTCATCGTTTCGAACAAGTGGGTCTAAAAAATGGATGCCGCTGACCATTAATAATTCTTTTTCCTAGAGTGGTACCAAGAGTGATACCGAAATTACTTCAAAATTTGGTTAAACTAAAAAACTCAAAAACACAGCTTTCCTAATTGTAAACGTAACAAATTTTATCGTCAACAAAAGATGCGATTATAAAAACAACCTATTAGCATTGTTTTTACTATACGACAACACAAACTGTAAAATAAAAATAGACTTCTAATTTCCTGTGCTCTGCAAGGAACCTGTTCACTGCTTGCATAATTTGCAGGGACCCTGCTAAACTGTTGCGATCTCAACAAGAGCTCTTATACACAAACTACCTCGCTGCTGATCAACTTTAATTTTTTTATGAGATGTATATTTCACTTAGACATGGATGCGTTTTTTGCTTCTGTAGAAATTGTGGAAAATCCCACCTTGCGCGGCAAGCCCGTGATCGTGGGGGGTAGAAAAGATCAACGCGGTGTAGTGTCCACATGCTCCTACGAGGCAAGAGCCTTTGGGGTGCGCTCGGCAATGCCTACAGCTCAAGCCTATCGGCTGTGCCCTAAAGGAATTTTCCTTGAGGGCAACTATGCGCTTTATCGCATTTATTCCGAAAAAGTTTTTAATATTTTACATACATATACCCCTTTTGTAGAAATTGTCAGCATAGACGAAGCGTATTTAGATGTAAGTCATCTCCTCACTCGCGATAAGACACCTACAGATCTATCCCTTACCATACATAAACAGATTTTTGATGAAACAAAATTGACTTGCTCAATCGGCATTGGCGCCAATAAGCTCATATCAAAGATTGCCGCTTCTAAGGCTAAACCTAATGGTATTTTTGAAGTTTTCTCTGGTATGGAAAAGACATTTTTAGCTCCCCTCCCAATCCAAAGCCTTCCTGGAATCGGCGCCAAAACCCAAGCCTTTTTAAATCGAGAAGGCCTTAAAATCATTGCAGACCTTCAAGGCTATACCCTAGACCAAATGATCGATAAGCATGGCTCTTGGGGATACCATCTTTATTTTGCCGCTCGAGGAGAAGACAATCGCCCTGTTGTTTGGAAGTCAGAGCCGCCAAAATCTATTGGAGCAGAAACGACCTTTGATAAAGACTTAAACGATATCGCGCAACTAAACTTTCAGCTTCATGAACTGATTGCAAAGGCCTACAAGCGATTAAAAACCCACAACATGAGGGCTAAAAGAGTGAATTTAAAGTTGCGTTACGCCAATTTTAAAACCATCACCCGTTCTTGTACTTTAATTTCACATACAAATGACTTAGAAACGATCACAACATCAGCTTTATCCTTATTGCAGAAAAATTATGGGGGCACTCCCCCTCTAAGGCTAATAGGAATTTCACTTGAGCAGTTATCGGACAGCTATTGGCAACCCCTTCTCTTTTAGCCTATACTCCTTCCAGCTGAAACCTGGAAAATTTGGCAAGGAGGCGGCGATAGAAAAGATATGGGTAATAGGATGTGCACGCGGGCACGAAGTCAACTATGCTGTGAACGCGTACGCAATAAATAGCTTTCATTTTTTGTGGCCTCAATATTAAAGTAAACTCTTTAAATTTCACTACTATAAGGACACCTCCATGCCATCCATCACCGAAAAACTATTTGGTCCACCTCAACCTATACTCCCCTTCTCTGCCCTCCAAAAACCAGCCGAAAAACCAACCCTCAAAAAGGTTGCGCTCGGCGCTGCAGCCGTTTTGGGAGCTGTCGGGGCGGCGTATTATGCGGCAAAGAATTTTAATTCTATTGATATTGGTAAGGAAAAATCGGTTTCCTTACTGAAAAGCGAGCAGGAGGGAATGGCTATTACTCATAGAGATGTGAACACAAGAGCTTTCATAGATAAGGATTTGATTAAGGATGTCTTACTAGATATTAGTCCTGGCGATAAATATAGCCAAGAACTTGATCCCAATGACTACTGCCCCAGTACAACGCCCATTCAGATTTCCAGTAATGCGCCTTTACCTGATTGGTTGGATATAAACGCCGGATCAACATTCTTAGGAAGCTACAATACTCCAGGAGGCGCGGTTGGAATCCAGCTCGTGGGAAATACCGCTTTTATAGCCGCTAATGATAAAGGATTACAAATTATTAATGTGACCAGGCCCAGTAATCCTACATTGATTGGATCTTATGATACCCCTGGAAACGCCAAAGGCATTCATGTGCTAGGAAATTTGGCTTTTGTTGCAGATGATACTCAAGGTCTGCAAATTATCAATGTTCAGACACCGAGTACACCTACTTTGATAGGAAGCTATGATACGCCAGGCTCTGCGGTTCAAGTTCAAGTAGTCAATAATGTAGCATTCGTAGCAGATAGTTTATCCGGATTACAAATTATTAATGTCACGGTTCCCAACAAACCGTCTTTGCTTGGGGCTTATGATACTTCTGGCAACGCCTGTGGAGTATATGTAGTGGGCAATGTGGCCTATGTCCCAGATTGGAATGGGGGCTTAAATATTTTCAATGTTACGGTGCCGAGTAGGCCTTCCTTAATCAAAAATGATCCTTCTATTGCTCGAGCAGTCCAGGTAATAGGGCGCATGGCTTTTGTGGCAAGTGATACTTATGGTTTACGAATCCTTGATGTGACGACTCCAAGCAATCCCACTGCCATTGGATCCTGCGATACCCCTGGGGATGCAGTTGGCATTAGTGTGATAGGCAATACAGCCTTGATAGCAGACAATAATTCCGGACTTGAAGTGATTGATATTACTCGTTTGACCAATCCTGTTCTTATCAAAACACATAAAACACCTGGCTCTTCTCAACAAGTCCAAGGAACAGCCAGCATTGCCTATGTCGCAGACGGGTTAGGCGGACTACAACTTATTTATCTTCTGGACCGTCTCATCTCAGGTACTCCGAATGTAATAGGCAGCTTTGACCTTGTTGTCTCCACGCTTTGTTCAAATGGAGATACCCTCACAGACAAATTTACTATTACGGCCACTCGATTTCCTCAAACCACCGGCGCTCGCTTTAATGATATCTCCTTGCTGCCAGGGAACTCGCTTCAGCTTCCCTTTAGTGGGAAGTCTTTTTTTACAAGTAAATTAAATTCTCTTCTTTCCCTTCATGCAATACAAACCAACGGAGCGCCACTTCCTTCCTGGTTAAAATTTGAAATGAAACCTCAATTAATTCAATATTTTTCGCTAAATAATATTGCGTATGACCTCTTTGAAACAAAAGGCACTGTATATATCGCCACAGACACTGCGGGACTCACTATTCTCGATGCAACAAATCCTGAAAGTCCTGTACTTTTGGGACAGTATGATACGCCATCCTACGCTCATGCTGTTCAGGTGGTAGACAATACTGCCTTTGTGGCAGATTGGGATTCAGGCCTACAAATTATTAATGTCACAACTCCAAGTAAACCGACTTCTATCTCATCGTATCCCACACTCCCCTATCAAGCAGCTCAAAAAGTTCATGTAGTAGGGAATACTGCCTTTTTGGCAGCTGGAATTGGGGGGTTGAAAATTATAAATGTTGGGACATTAAAAACCCCTACATTGATGGGCACTTATGACACACCAGGTGACGGCTCCGGTGTCCAGGTAGTCGGAAATATTGCCTATATGACAGATGGAAATAATGGATTACAAATTATTAATGTTTCTGTACCGACAGCCCCCTCTTTAATCGGAACTTTTGCTACACCTGGCAATGCTGCGGGACTTCAGGTAGTAAAAAACACTGTATTTATAGCAGATAATAACAAAGGCCTACAAGTTATCGATGTGACATTCCCCAATAAACCCGTTTTAATTGGCAATTATTCAACCCTTGGTAATGCCTTTGGGGTACAAGTAGTGGGCAGTATTGCCTATGTCGCAGCCTCTGACAAAGGGTTAGAAATTTTGGATATTACCGATTTAAAAAACATAAAATCAATCGGTACATTTTTAATTAACCTTTCGACATATTCAATTAAAATCTCAGGATCTACCGCTTATCTTGCAACAGGAGATTTTCAAAATAAAAAAGGGAGAATTGATATTTTAGATCTCGATAACTGGCGGTTCAGCGGAACTCCAAGCAACTCTCAAGTCGGCAACTATAATATTCAACTTATGGCTAAAGATGAATACGGCGGCTCTATTTCTGATACCTTCACCATCCGAGTAGAAGGGCCTCCTACCCTAAAAACAAACCTAACCAACCAAGTCCTAAAAACTGGCTTGCCATTTACCTATTTTATCGACAAAAAAATCTTCCAAGATCCCAACAATGACACCCTCACCTACACCGCCTCACGCGCTGACAACTCAATCCTGCCTTCCTGGCTAAACTTCAATCCAACCATCCCTGCTTTCTTAGGCACTCCTACTCAAGCAGACGTGGGCACCCTCACTCTCAAAGTCAACGCAGCCGACAGCATCTACCCGCCTGTCTCAGCACCTTTCACCCTCAACGTCACCCACGACAACAGAAGCCCCCAACTCACCAACCAAATCTCTTTGCAAACCGCGAGCGTCAACAAACCCTTTAAATCCACTTTCTCAGACACTACTTTTTCCGATCTTGACGGCGATAAACTAAAATATTCCGCCACCCTTAACTCCGGAGCCCCGTTGCCCGACTGGTTAAAATTTGATGCGGACAGCCGGACTTTTTCCGGAACGCCGAGTCCTGCCGATACTGATTTTTATGCGGATCGTCGGTTGGATATTGTGCTAAAAGCAGATGACGGAAAATCCTTTGCTGTGGCTAATTTTATTATTGCGGTGAGCGGAGAATCTTATCCGGAAAGAGGCATTAAAATCGGGGCGCCTATTTTGAGTGCGGCCACGACCGTACTTGGATTGTATAAAAAACGCGCCGTTTTGCTAAATTCGATTAATCGAAAACGGTATCATAAAGGGACTAAAACGGCCGTGGTGGGGCAAACGTTTTCACATGTTTTTGAATGCAACAAAGAAAAAGTGGTAAAAGTATCCATGAAATCTTTGGTGCATAAGGGAATGAAAGCCCGGCTGTATAAAAAAATGGATGGGTCAAAAACCTGCTGCAAGAGAGAAATGAAAAAATGGAAACCGTTACCCTGTGACATTTCCAATTGGCTCAATTATGATGACAATACGGCCATTCTTTACTCAGACCAAACTGGACCTAGCCCAACTGATGTGGGCTTATTTCGTGTCCAGGCATTTGGAGAGGCAGGAGTCCTTTTAGAACAGTTTGATCTTATGGTAAGCGAAACAGGAGAGCCCTCACAACCACGTCCAACTTCGGCCGAATTCGGCATTCGCGCCATGATGGCTGAACAAAACCGCTCCTCTTGGGGCGGCGCAGACGATATGGTGCCGTTGACTGTGGTGAATCCGCAGATGTTGGAGACGGTGGCTGAAGGGGGCGCGGGGGTGGATTCGGTTAGAGAATATTAGAAAAAATGTCTATCACTCACTTAAATAATCGCCGAAATTGGGTAATTGATAGTCGACACTATGCGCTTTATTAGTGCCAACTAAATAAACATCTTTACCCTCTACATTGATCCAATCGCATTCCTCATCATTGAATAGATGGCCGACGACTATCTGAACTTGCCGGTTCATAGAGAGCGCATATGACGAAATGGCCTCAACGCCCTTTTTAGCTGCTGCATTGGCAAATACAGTGATAGTTCCTTTCCAACCCAAAGGAACATCGTCTAAATGATCAATGATAGTCTTACCAGTGGCAACGATCCCATCGGCAAACACTAAAGAAGTTGTTTTTTCAAAGGTTTCTTTGGGGTAAAGATCCTTTTGTTTTGTTTTACACTGACTTATAATTACCTGGATTGTATTGGAATCAAAGGCTGTTGAGAATGCATCTCGGACCCCGAAAGCCGTCTCCATTCCCCCGCGAGGAATGGCAATAATGGAAACGATTTGCTTGGACCAATCAGTCGTATTTTCTTTGAAATAAGCCAAAGTGAAGAAGATTGTGTGGGTTTTGACTGCTTGCCCAAAAGCCAAACCCTTTTCAGTTTTTCCGTGGCATAAGAGGTCAAAGCTAGGATGTGAGTATATTGCAAGTGGATTCATATTTTAATATTTATTTATAAATTTGTTTATAAAAGAGTCGTTTATGGTAAATTTTAGAGCGCTTGATATTATATTTCAATATAAATATGTTGTTGTTTTATACACAAGAAAACTCAAAAGTTTGCCAAAAATCTCGATAAAGAAGTGTTTTACCTGTGGAACTATAACCTAAGATTATTCCAATTTTTGAAACTGCTTAGGTATAGTTTTTAATTGTATTGTTTTCTTTACGCTTATCGCATAAGATTTATTCATACAAACATCTTTAGGGTTTTAGGATGAAAAAGATATTATTGAGCGTCGCTGCTTTCTTGTTGATTTTTGCTCAATCTCAAGCTGAATTCACAGAACAAACATGCAAAACCTGGTGTCTAAAGCAGCTAGAAGAGGCATACAGCGGGGCTAATAGCCTAGAATATTGGTATCCTGCGGAGAGGCCTCAAGGAAGCTTCAACCAAGCACTACTGCCTGAAAACCACCATAAAAATCGATTTCCAAACTTCGCGCTTCCCTATGACTACAACCTGATTCCATCATTGGGAGAGCGCTTCATCAATGCAAGTCCGATGAAGTTTGGGGATTTATCTTACATTGCAGCTCAAGGACCTGTGAAAAGCACAATGGATGATTTTTGGTATATGGTCTTTATGGAAAAGTGTAGTGTCATCGTCACGGTCACCAATACCCATGAAGTGGTCAAAGGGGTTTTCCATAAAAAATTTGAAGTTTTTTGGCCAACAGAAAAACCGGAATTATTTGGGGAAATCCTTGTCACCCCTATCGATGATACTCAGTTGCTTAAGGAATGGGATGATGGGCGTAAAGAGCGGATCTTTTTTCGCACCTTTAAGCTCACTTTTGGCGATGAGGAATTGATTGTCCATCACATACAGATGGAAAATTGGCCAGATGTCAGCGTCATTAAACCAGATAGCCTTTTTTATCTACAAAATCTGGTGGAAAAATATCGCCAAGATAAGACAGTGGTTATCCATTGCGCAGCAGGGGTAGGTCGTACAGGCACACTCATTGCAGCACATAGCCTTTTTCACGAAATGCAAGATATTTTGGCGGCAAATGAGATCAATAACGAAAAGCTGAACGTGCTTAAAAGAGTCCATGAAATGCGCGCCTTGCGTTACGGACCTATGGTGGGTGCCATCGAACAATACCACTTAATCATAGATATGCTCAGATACGCATTAGAAAATGAGCGGACATAAGAGTTAGCGGACATAATAGCCAGTGTGGAGTGATGATGCCTTTTTGTGGAGTGATGGCGCCTCTTAAGGATAGGAAAAATAACAAGAGAGTCTTTCTTCCTCGCATTTTAGGTTTTAATTAAGCACTTTTAAAAGTCAGCTTTTGACGGATAGCGAGGAAATGGGATCACATCGCGGATATTATCCATACCGGTTGCAAACTGGATGAGGCGCTCAAAGCCAACGCCATACCCCGCATGCGGCACTGTACCATACTTTCTTAGCTCAAGGTACCACCAGTAATCATCTTTATTTAAGTTGTTTTCTGCAATCTTATCCTCAAGGCGATCTAGACGCTCCTCGCGCTGGCTGCCCCCCACAATTTCCCCAATTTTTGGAACGAGAATATCCATAGCAGCAACAGTTTTGTCATCGTCGTTGGCCCTCATGTAAAAGGACTTAATCTTCTTAGGATAGTCCGTGACAATCACAGGTTTAGCAAAGTACTCTTCTGCTAAGAAGCGCTCATGTTCTGATTGCAAATCGCACCCCCAGCTGACCGGAAATTCAAATGGCTTATTGGCTTTTTCTAAAATCCGAACAGCATAAGTGTAGCTTGCCCTCTCAAATGGCGTTTCAACGACGTGTTGCAAGCGCTTAATCAACCCTTCAGAGACAAACTTATCAAAAAATTGCAGATCTTCTTGGCAATGATCTAAAAGATACTTAAGGACATACTTTAGATACCCTTCTGCAGAGTCCATGTTGTCATTGATATCGGCAAAGGCAAGTTCTGGTTCTATCATCCAAAATTCGGCAAGGTGCCTTGATGTATTGGAATTTTCCGCCCTAAATGTCGGTCCAAAAGTGTAAATATCGGAAAGGGCAGAGGCGTAAATTTCTCCGTTAAGTTGCCCTGAAACCGTTAAATAAGTAGGCTTAGCAAAGAAATCCTTAGTGAAATCGACTGTGCCATCGGGGTTTAATGGGGGCTTTACAGCATCAAGGGTTGTCACGCGAAACATTTTGCCAGCGCCTTCACAATCAGAACCTGTAATGATCGGCGTATGGACATAAAGAAACCCTTTTTCTTGAAAATAAAGGTGCGTTGCAAAGCTTAGCGCATTGCGCACGCGAGAGACTGCGCCAATTGTGTTAGTGCGCGGCCTTAAATGGGCAATTGTCCTTAAAAACTCAAAAGAGTGCCTTTTTTTCTGCAGCGGATAGGTTTCTGGATCGCAGGCGCCGATAATTGCAATCTCTTTTGCCTGCATTTCAAGTGTTTGCCCTTGCTGTTTTTCCCCTTGCTGTTTTTCCCCTTCTAGACTTTTGTTTTGATTGGGGGCCGCAACTAAAGTGCCCTTGATTGCGACAGAAACACCTGTTGAAAGTTGATTGATAATGTTGCTAAAGCCTACAAGATCGCTACTTGCAACAGCTTGAAAATTGGAAAGAGTTGAGCCATCATTAATTTCAATAAAGGCAAATGTCTTTTGGTTGCGGACAGTCCGCACCCACCCTTTCACGGTCACTTCTTGTCCAAGAAGAGAGGGCTGATTGGGAATTGGATGCTTAATTTGTTTAATTTTAATACGCATTTTAATTTATCCTTTTGCAAAGTCTCTTAACATCTCAATTTCCACCTTCCAACGCTCTACACCTTCAGGAGTTTCCAAATACTTAGGAATATAGCGAGTGCGCGCATCTTGCATGAGAAACTTAAAGCACTCAAGGCCGATTAAGCCATTTCCAAGGGTAGCATGCCGATCAACTCTTGATCCACACCCCTTTACCGAATCGTTGATATGGAAGGCCGACAAATATTTTAATCCAACAATTTTATCAAATTCTTTTAACATCGCATCGCATGTCTTTGCCGTCGTAATGTCATAACCTGCGACAAAGATATGGCATGTGTCGATACAAACGCCAATGGGAATTCGGCTTTCGACCTTGTTGATAATGTAGGCAAGATGTTCAAATTTGTTGCCAACAGCTGATCCTTGCCCAGCTGTTGCCTCAAGAAGAAGTTTTGTACTCCCCTTCGCCACCAGGTCTTCCACTTGCAACAAGCTTTCCACAATCTTATCCAGACAATTTTCAATAGGAGCCTCAAGAGCTGCTCCTGGATGAAAATTTAGGTAGGAAATTGAAAGCGCATGGCAGCGTTTGATTTCCTCTTCAAAGGCACGTCTACTTTTGATCAGATTTTCAGGATTAGGCGTACCGAGATTAATGAGGTAGCTATCGTGGCTCATGATCTCTTTTAATCCAGTTTTGGTAAGAGCCTCTTGCCACTCATCGATTGTCTTTGCCTCTAAAGGCTTACTCTCCCACCTCTTTTGATTGACGGTGAAAAGCTGCACAGTCGTTGCGCCAATTGATTGACCTTCATAAAGCGCATGGTGCGGCCCCCCTGCTGCTGAAGTGTGGGCACCTATTAGCAATTGATTTACTGATACGGAATCTTTCATTGTTTGGCTTTGTGCTGAAAATAAAACACAGAAGATAGCAGAAAAAGGAGGATAATGCCAAGAATTATTGCAGCAGAAATTAGCCATCTGTTATACAAGAGTCTAACAAACTTGAAGTGAACAATGTGAACGAAATTGCACAAGATCCAAATAAGTCGCCGTATACGTGGCTAAGGCAAATTCCAGGTTCCCTATTTAAAGCAGACGATAAGCCCCTGCTTGGATTTTCGCCTCCCTTTGCCTGGAAAAAAATGGAGCAGGAGCTAAAAGCCTCCTTGCAGCTTCAGTCACTTTCCATTGAAACTCGAGGATTTCAGTGGAGATCTGAAAACGAAAAATTTTCAGGCCTTAGCGACGATCTTGCCACCTTAAAATTTTCTATTGCCCCTTTGGAAGGGTTTGGATACTTTGCGATGCCAACGCAAGATGTCAATTGTTTAATTTCTCTTCTGCTAGCGGAAGGGGCACCCCTTCAAGACACATCTTTGCATGGTGAGGCGATCGATCAAGACTTCTTTAACGCCTTTTATCGCTTTATTGCCTTTGAAGTGATGTCGATTTTTGATAAGATCTCACCGGATAAAAAACTAAGCCCTAAGCTCTGCCAAGACAATTCCATTCCGGAAGGCGATTATCTTGCTCAAGATATCAATATTACCCTAGGCGATAAAACCCTTTTTGCAAGGTTTTTTTTCTCCCAAGAGTTAAAAAATGCACTTAGGTCTTATCGAATCGCAAAATTGCCAAATCAAATGCTCGCCTCGCCCCTTGCCGATGATTTAGAAGTAACATTGCATATCGAAGCCGGAAGTATACAGATGACACATGCTGAATGGAAAACCATTCGCGTTGGAGATGTGATTTTAACCGATCAGTGCACTTTAAATCCGGACGGAGACAAAGGGCGCGTCATGCTCACCATTAACGGTGTGACATACTTTAGGGCGCGAATAAAAAATGGCACTCTAAAAATTTTAGAACACCCCCTCTATTTTAAGGCAGACACTATGGATAGCACAAAAAAACGCCCAGAAGATGATGAAGATGAAGAGGATATCTTTGCAGACGATGATTTAGATCTAGATTTGGATTTAGAGGAAGATGAAGATGAGGAAGATGAAAATGAGTCTTACGATCTTAGCGATTTAAATTTTGAAGAGGATGAAGAAGTTGAAGCTGAAAAAACTTTAGCAGAAGAGACAGCTGAAAGTTCCTTATCGGCTAAAGAGGCAACTGCCGCCCCATCTTCTGAAGCTACAAAAGATGCTTCCTTGCAAACAGCTGCGCCCCCGCCCCTTGAAGAGGTCGCGTTACAAGTGGTGATAGAACTTGGTAGAATCCAGCTCTCTGTAAGAAAGCTTTTAGAGCTTCAGCCGGGTAATATGCTCGATCTCAACCTTCATCCAGAAGCTGGTGTTGACCTCGTCGTCAATGGCAAAAGAATTGCAAAAGCGGAGATGATCCATATCGGAGAATCGCTTGGCATAAGAATTCAAGAGCTTGCTTAAAAACTCACATGCTTGGAGATAACATAAACAAGCAATTGACAAAGCCGGCTCAACGACTTTCTAAAGAACCTACAGAGGAAAACAAGCCTAAAGACCTTCATTTAAACCTCCCTATCCCCTACGCAATTGGCCCCTACAAAATCGAGTGTCTCCTTGAAAAGGGGGGAATGAGTGTCTTGTATATCGGCCATCACCCACAAACCAATGAATTGACGACGATTAAAGTCTTATCGCCCCGTTTTCTATCCAATCAAGACCTTGTGCAAATATTTCTTAAAGAAGCTGAAATCATCGCTTTAACCGATCATCCCAACATCGTCAAACTCTACGGGCATGGAGAATGGGAAAATGGAGTCTACATCGCGATGGAATATATCCAAGGCGCATCACTTAGAGATGTGCTATTAGAAGAGCCGATTACATTAAAAGAGTCTTTAAAAATAGTTGTAGATATTGCCTATGCTCTTTGCCATCTCCATACCCACGGAGTGATTCATCGCGATCTTAAACCTGAAAATATCCTCATCTCCGAGAATAGAGAAGTAAAGGTGATCGACTTTGGCATTGCGCAACTTTTGACGGAAAGCTCTGAAAATACTCCCCATCCCAAGCAAAGGCTTATTGGAACGCCTATTTACATGAGCCCGGAACAAAGGGAAAATCCAGAGAGCGTTTCATACCCATCTGACATCTACTCTTTAGGTATCATTACTTATGAACTTGTTTTGGGCAAGCTATCGCATGGCCATTTGTACCTATCTTTGATGCCAAAGGGACTGCAAAAAATTTTACAAAAGACACTGCAGCCAAAGCCTGAGGATCGCTATCAAGACGTTGTAGATTTTATCGCAGATATCACTTCTTATCTTAATTCCGATCAATTTGTCAGCGAAAATAGAGCAGCTGATAAGCTTAGTGAAATGATCGACACGCTGCATGAGACAAAAAGCCGGGTTGCCAATCAAACCTTGCCTAAATGGGATGGAATTGATCTTGGCTTTACCCCCTGTCATGGATTTACATCTCCTAGCTGCATTTGCGATTTTTTCACATTTTCAGACCTCTCTTTCGGCATTTTTCTTGCAGAATCAAGTGCAAGCGGTGCTTTAGGGTGCCTGCATATGGCAGAATTGAGAGGAGCGCTAAAGGCTTTTTCCGCTCTTTCAACTGATTCAAAAGCGCTGCCAATAGCTATTCAAAATAGCATCCTTGCAAATTTTATCGGCCATAGTGAAACATCGAAGGAAATATCAATTAGCTATTTGCAATTGATTCCCAAGGAAAACAAGTTTTGCTTTTTCTCATCCGGTAAAACAAGCCTTTGGTCCTTGACTCCTTTTCTTCACAAAACCACCAAAGTGCAAAATGTTCAAGGGGAAAGCCCTTGGGCTGAAGATAGTGGATCTTGGAATGTCGACGATGTGCTCATTTTGATAGGCTCTAAAAACGTAGATGAAATCATCGAAAATGCTTCTTTGCAATTGCATCAGATGCAAGCGCAAAAAAATCATCGACACCCTTTTAAGACAAATTTGGCTATCCATTCTCCAAAACGGTGGAAAAAGTCCATCGGCAATGATTGCTCTAAAAAGGAGATTATCTTAAATTTATGTAGCATTTAAACGCTGTTTTTGCAATAAATGTAGTCGGTTGAAAAATTTCTTATCTACCCTTTAAATGATCTTTTCATGAAAATATTAAAGTCTAAAAAGCAAGTTGCCAAGATAATATTAGGGCTTATGTCATTACTGCCCTCTTTTCTAATTCATGCAGAGGATCCATCGCCTGTAAATTCAGAAATAACTGACACTTCCTTGCCGGACAACGCGCCAAAGCCCGTTTTGATCAACTTTAACAATATCAGCATCACAGAATATATCCGCTACGTCAGCAGAATCACTAATCGCAATTTTATCTTCGATGAAAATGACTTACGGTTTAATGTGACAATCATTTCTGAGGAGCTTGCCACTGTTGAAAATGTCATGACAGTGCTCATGCAAGAGCTTTTAATTCACGATCTTACCTTGATTGAAGATGGCAATAGACTTATCATCCACAAAAATCCAAAAGTCAATGCCATCTCCTCTGTTGTTTCAGAAGACCAGGCAAGTCCCCCTCTTAATGTCGACGTCATGACACAAGTGTTTCGACTAAATACATTAGACCCAGATAAAGCCACCGCAATCCTTCGCCCTTTAACCTCAGGAAATGCCCTTATAGAGCCTTTAAAGGATACCAATCAGCTGATCATCACAGACCTTTCTGTCAACATCAGAAAAATTGGCGAGCTGCTTAAAAGCATCGACTCTCCAAATAGTGGTAAAGTCATTGGGCAATATGTCAGCACCATCGCCTCAATCGATGTACTCATCACCCTCATTCAGCAAATTGTCACCCCAATTTCTCAAGATCAAACCATCGTGTTTATCCCACACCAAGGGACAAGCAGTATCTTTATCGTCGGCTCCCCTTTTCTTGTAGAGCGCTCCATTGCTATCCTTCAATATCTTGACCAAGACCAAGGGGCCACGCGCATTTTAAACTTGCGCGATCTACAGCTAAAAACCGGCACGGAACCGTTAAGTGGATCTGATCAAGGACTAGACGGCAAGAAAGTGAATGATTGGATACTCGATGCAAACGGCAATCGAATCTATAAGCCAAGCTCTCAGCCAACCCAAACCGAAGCAGCCCCTGTTGGAAAATGGACACAAGATGCCAATGGAAGATGGGGTTTCACACCTGATGCAAATGCGACAATAGAAGATCAAGCCATTGGACCGCTCGGACAGTGGGTAAAAGATAAAGATGGAAATTGGGATTTTAAATTAGCGCCCGGAGAAAACTTTTCCTCCCCTCACCTTGAAAGACAGTTCCACGGCAGCGCAAAGCTTGCAGGCGGTATAGAAAAAGAAACTCGCTTTTACATCCATAAACTGATGTATCGAAGAGGTGACTCAATTGAGCCAGCCTTAAGACAGATAGCCGATACTTTGCAACACAACGAAAAGGGCAATCAAGAGCTCATCTCAACGCTAAAAAGTGTTCAATGGCTGATAGCGCCCAACAGTCTTGTCTTTAGCGGTACTGTAAATGCACTTGAAAAGACGAAAGCGTTAGTCGCAGAATTAGATACACCGATGCGCCAAGTGTTCATCGAGATGTTAATCATGGAGACAACGCTTGATGACTCCTTAAATTTTGGCGTCACCTACGGGAGTCGATTTGGCGGAGGGGATCTTTCGGGTGGACAAACATTTTTTGGTGGCACAAACGAACTTGTCAATACACTTAAAACGGCAGGGCTTTCA